>JAEYVB010000090.1 GCA_023429345.1 Planctomycetota bacterium | reverse complement strand
GCGCAGATCACGGGGGCGCTGGGGCAGCCGGCGGAGGAGGGCCGACGCTCGGGGACCCTGTCACAGCTCGACGTCGCTCCGGAGCGGCGGTTCGCCGGCTTCGACGCGTACCGGCGGGTGATCGACGAGTGCGATGTGGTCCTGCTGACCGAGCCCCCCCACTTCCGGCCGGCGCACCTGCGGGCGGCGGTCGAGGCCGGGCGTCACATCTTCTGCGAGAAGCCGCTGGCGGTGGATGCCGCGGGGGTGCGGTCGGCGCTGGAATCGTCGGCGCTGGCGGGGGAGAAGGGGATCTCGCTGGTGTCGGGGTTCTGCTGGCGCTACAGCACGCGGGAGCGGGAGACGATGGGCCGCGTCCACCGGGGGGAGATCGGGCCCGTGCGGGCGGTGTACACGACGTACAACGCCGGCGGATGGATCGAGCCCAAGCCGCGCAAGGCCGAGTGGAGCGACACGGAGTTCCAGCTTCGGAACTGGCACTACTTCACGTGGCTGAGCGGCGACCACATCGTGGAGCAGGCGTGCCACAGCCTCGACAAGATCGCCTGGGCGATGAACGGCGCGCTGCCGGCGCGGTGCACGGCGGTGGGCGGGCGGCAGACGCGGCCGGACACGCCGGAGACGGGGAACGTCTTCGACCATTTCTCGGCGACCTTCGAGTACGCGGATGGGGCCCGGGCCTTCCACATGTGCCGGCACTTCCCCGCGACGCCCTTCGACAACAGCGACTACATCATGGGGGCGGAGGGCGTCTGCCGGATCGATGGGTGGACCCGGACGCACGAGATCACGGGCGCCCGGCCGTGGCGCTGCGAGTCGCCCGCCAACAACATGTACCAGCAGGAGCACGACGAGCTCTTTGCCTCCATCCGCGCGGGCGCGCCGATGAACGACGGCGTCTGGGCCTGCCACAGCACGCTCATGGCGGTCATGGTCCGGCTCGCGGCCTACAGCGGCCAGACGGTGACCTGGGAGCAGGCCCTGAACTCGGCGGAGGACCTCACGCCGCCATCGTACGAGTGGGGCGAACTCCCGGTGGCGCCGGTGGCCAGGCCGGGGCTGACCAAGCTGGTGTAACGCGAGGGAGCGATGGAGAACGGCCGCACCGGCCGGGGGCTGCGCATGAAGAGCGAGTTGCCGGAGAACGTGGGACGACGCGGGTTCCTGCTCGCCTCGGCGGGGGCGGCCGCGGGGCTGGCGGCGGCGGCGGTCCTGCCGGCGACGCGGGCGCAGGGCGTCGCTCCCGCGGTCGCTCCGGCGCGGGGACCGTTCGCCTTCGCCGTGAAGTACGGGATGATCAAGCCCGGCGAGACGGTGATGGAGAAGTTCGGGCTGCTGCGCGACCTTGGGTACGACGGCGTCGAGCTCGACAGCCCCGGGGGGCCGCCGGCGGCGGAGGTGCTGGAGGCGGTGAAGGCGACGGGCGTCCGCATCCCCGGCGTGGTGGATTCGGCGCACTGGTCCAAGCCGCTCTCGGACGGCGACCCGGCGGTGCGGGCCGAGGGGCGGGCCGCGCTCGAAACCGCCATCCGGGACGCCGCGGCCTACGGGGCCTCGACGGTGCTGCTGGTCCCGGCGGTGGTGAACAAGAAAACCGGGTACGCGGACGCGTACCGGCGCTCGCAGGAGGAGATCCGGGCGGTGCTGCCGCTCGCGGAAGAGCAGAACGTTTCGATCGCCATCGAGAACGTCTGGAACAACTTCCTGCTGAGCCCGGTGGAGGCGGCGCGGTACATCGACGAGCTGGAGAGCCCGCGGGTCGGCTGGCACTTCGACGTCGGCAACATCGTGAACTACGGGTGGCCGGAGGACTGGGTGCGCACGCTGGGGAAGCGCATCCTGCGGCTGGACATCAAGGAGTACAGCCGGCGCCGCCGCGATGAGGAGGGCCTGTGGAAGGGGTTCGGGGTCGAGATCGGCGAGGGGGACTGCGACTGGCCGGCGCTCAGGGCGGCCCTGGACGAGGTCGGCTACACCGGCTGGGCGTGCGCCGAGGTCGCGGGCGGCGATGCGGAACGGCTTGCCGATATCCTCCGCCGCATGCGGCACATCCTGGCCCGCCCCTGACCCCCCCCCCTCACCGACCCCGCCCCCGAGGAACCCCCGATGCACATCGCCGTCGGCGCCCGGCTGTCCCTGATGATGTTCCTCCAGTTCTTCGTCTGGGGGGCGTGGTACGTTTCCGTGGGCGTGTTCATGGGCGAGCGCGGGCTGGGGGGCGCGATCGCCTGGGCCTACACCGTGGGGCCGATCGCGGCCATCGTGTCGCCCTTCTTCCTGGGGATGATCGCCGACCGGTTCTTCGCCAGCCAGCGGGTGCTGGGCGCGCTGCACCTCCTGGGCGGGGCGGCGATGCTGGCCGCGCCCTGGGCCGCGGCGCAGGGGCCGCGGGTGTTCATCGCCGTGCTGCTCCTGCACATGCTGTGCTACATGCCGACGCTGGCGCTCTCCAACGCCGTGGCCTTCCGGAACCTGGCGGACCAGGAGAAGCAGTTCCCGCTGGTGCGCGTCTTCGGCACGCTGGGGTGGATCGCCGCCAACCTGCTGGTGAGCGCGGGGTTCGGGGCCGACGCCCTGCCGCTCCAGTTCAACGTGGCCGGCGCTGCGGCGATCGCCCTGGGCCTCTACAGCTTCACGCTGCCGGACACGCCGCCGCCCGCGGCCGGGCGCAGGGTCTCGGCGCGGGATGTGCTGGGGCTGGACGCCCTGGCGCTCCTGCGCGACCGCTCCTTCCTGGTGTTCCTCGTCAGCTCGTTCCTCATCTGCATCCCGCTGGCGGCGTACTACGCCTTCGCGCCGGTCTTCGCCGAGAGCCAGGGCTTCGAGAACACCGCGGCGACGATGAGCTACGGGCAGATGTCCGAGGTGCTCTTCATGCTGGCGATGCCCCTCTTCTTCGCGCGCCTCGGCGTCAAGTGGATGCTGCTGGCGGGGATGATCGCCTGGGTCCTGCGCTACGGGCTCTTCGCGGGCGCTGCCGCGCAGGGCGTGGGGGCGCTCGTGATCGGCGGCATCCTGCTGCACGGGATCTGCTACGACTTCTTCTTCGTCACCGGCTTCATCTACACCGACCGCAAGGCGGGGCGAGACATCCGGGCGCAGGCGCAGGGGATGCTCGTGCTGGTGACGCAGGGCCTGGGCCTGGGGATCGGGGCGCAGGTCATGGGCGCGGTGGTGAAGCAGTTCACGGCCGGGGGCGCGGCCGGGGGGAAGGTCGACTGGGCCTCGGTGTGGCTGGTGCCGTGCATCGCCTCGCTCGTGGTGGCGGCGCTCTTCTTTGCCCTCTTCCGCGACACGCGCACGCCGGACGAGGCGCCGGAGGGTGAAGCGGGCGGGGCAGCGCCGTGACCGCGGTCGCCATCTGCTCCTGGTCGCTCCGGCCGAGATCGCCCGAGGAGCTCGCCGAGCGGGCCCTGGCGGCGGGCGTCAGCGCTGTCCAGCTCGCGCTCGACCCGGTCCGCACGCGCTGGGGCGTCGAGCGCACGCGCCGTGTTCTGGCCGCGCGGGGCATCCGCATCGTCTCGGGGATGATGGCGATGGAGGGGGAGGACTACTCGACGCTCTCCTCCATCGAGCGCACCGGGGGTGTGCGGCCGGATGCGACCTGGCCGAAGAACGCCGCGGCCGCGGCCGAGAACGCGGCCATCGCCCGCGCGCTGGGGCTCAAGCTGGTCACGTTCCACGCGGGCTTCCTCCCCGAGGATCCCGCGCACCCGGAGGGGGGGGTGATGCTCGGGCGGCTGCGGGCCCTGCGCGACACCTTCGCGGCCGCGGGTGTCCGCATCGCCCTCGAGACGGGGCAGGAGCGGGCCGGCGTCCTGCTCTCGCTCCTGGCGGGGCTCGAGGGGATCGGCGTCAACTTCGATCCGGCGAACATCATCCTCTACGGCACGGGCGACCCGGTCGCCGCGCTCGTGCTCCTGGCCCCCCACATCGTCCAGGTCCACATCAAGGATGCCAGGCCCAGCGCTACGCCCGGGGAGTGGGGTGTGGAGGTGCCGGTCGGGGAGGGGGGGAAAGGCGGGGTCGACTGGGACGGCTTCTTCGGCGCGTTCCGAGAGTCTGGGCTCTCGTGCGATCTCGTCATCGAGCGCGAGGCGGGGGATGACCGTGTCGCGGATGTGGCGCGGGCGCGGGCGCTGCTGGCGCGGCATGGGTTCGGGGGAGGGGACCCATGACCATCCGTGTCGGCATCCTGGGCATGGGGTTCATGGGGCGCACGCACCTGCGGGCGTACCGCGCTGCGGAGCGCGACGGGTTCCCCTGCCGGGTCGTGGCGGTCGCGTCGCTCGGCGGTGTCGACCTGGGCGGCGGGGGGGGCGGCGGGAAGGGGGGAGCGGCGGCGAGGGGGAACCTGGAATCCGGGGCCGATGACCCCGGGCTCGACGCCGGCACGCGGGTGTACTCGGATGCGGAGTCGCTCGCGGCCGATGACGGCGTCGACCTCGTCAGCCTCTGCACGCCGACGGACACGCACGTGCCGCTGGCGGCGCTGCTCCTCGAATCCGGCAAGCACGTGCTGGTGGAGAAGCCGGTGGCCCTGGCCTCGGCGGAGATCCCCGCGCTGGCCGCGGCCGCCGCGCGGGCCGGGCGGCTCTGCATCCCCGCGATGTGCATGCGCTACTGGCCGGGGTGGGACTGGCTGATCGCCCGCGTGCGCGATGGCGCCCTCGGCGGGCTCACGGGCGCTCGTTTCTCCCGCGCCGGCCCGCGGCCGTCGTGGTCCCCGGAGTTCTACACCAACCCCGCGCGCTGCGGCGGGGCGCTCCTGGACCTGCACATCCACGATGCCGACCTCATCCTCCACCTCATGGGCCCGCCCCGGGAACTTGCGAGCACGGGCACCATCGACCGCATCACCACCGAGTACCGCTACCCGCGCCGCGATGGCGC
>JAEYVB010000046.1 GCA_023429345.1 Planctomycetota bacterium | reverse complement strand
CCTCCAGCAGCGCCGTGAGCTGGAGCTGCTGCGCCAGGATCAGCATGTCGATGAGCTGCCCCTCGGTGAAGAACTCGCTGGTGATCCGCACCGCGTCGGCCCCCGCGGCGCGCGACTCCCACAGCTGCCACGGGTCGATGATGTAGTCGGTCCGCAGCACCGGCAGCGGCACCGCCTCCTTGATCCGGTCGATGTAGCTCAGCCGCCCGGCAAACTCCGGCTCGTCGGTGTGGCAGGCGATCGCCGCGGCACCGTTCTGATGGAACGCCCGGGCTATCGTCCCCGGATCGAACGCGTCGGACTCGTACTCGGGCCTGATCCACCCGGTCCAGGGGCTCTTCCGCTTGATCTCGGCGATGATGGAGAAATGGACCGCGTCGGGGTGGCGGGTGACGGCCCGGAAGAAGTTCCTTGGCGGGTCGGCCTGCGCCACCAGCGCCTCCATCTCCAGCGTCGACACGCCGGCCTTGGCGCGTTCGATCTCCAGCCGCTTGCGGTCCAGGATGGGCTTGAGCGCGGCGGGGTCCATGGCCTGCATTGTTGCCGGCACAATCGGCGTGGTCGCCGTCCCGGTGAACGCCGCTCAGATCGCCGGCGTGGAGACGGCCCGGCTCCTGATCTTCGAGTCCCTGGTGGTGCTGGCCGGGTGCGTCTCGCTCTGGGCCCTGTGGCGCGCGGATGTCATCCGCCCCGGCTCGCTGGCGCGCCGGGGGCTCCGAGACACCGGCGATGCCCCGTGGTGGATCTGGGGCCTGTGCGCGATCGCGGCCTACCTCCTGGGCGGCATCGGCGGCGGACTGGCGTACACCCTATTGCAGCAGCGGCCCCACACGCAGCTCGAGCTCATGGCCGCGGCCATGACGGCGGGGGGGCTGGCCAGCATCGCGGGCGCGGTGTCGCTGCTGCGTTCCGCGGGCGGGGGTCGGTGGGTGGAGGGTGTGTGGCCGCGGATCGACCGCCGCGGCGTCAAATGGGGCCTGCTGGGACTGCTGGCGGCGTACCCGGTGGTTCAGTCGGTGTCCATCCTGGCGGTGCTCCTGGTGATCCTCGCGGGCGGGGACATGCCCGACCCCCTCGCGCACGAGACCCTGAAGCTGCTGGCCGAGAGCCCGGGGGCGCCGGCCGCGTGGGTGGTGATCTTCGCGGCCGTGGTGCTCGCGCCGATCAGCGAGGAGCTGATCTTCCGGGTGTTTGTGCAGACGATGTTGCTGCGGCTAATGCGCAATGGCTGGGCGGCGGTGCTGATAACCTCGGTCCTTTTCACGCTGGTGCACCTGGGGAGCGGGGTGCCGGCGGAGGATGCCCACGCGTTGGCCCCCCTCTTTGTGCTTTCGGTGGGGATGGGGGTGGCCTATGAGCGGACGCGCCGACCGCTGGTCCCGATGGTGATGCATATGGGTTTCAACGGCATCAACGTGCTCGTGGCGGCGCTGATCTCGGCCTAGCGAAGACGGGTACGGTGCAGGTTTGGGTTTTCCTTACAGGACCGAACCAGAAATCCGGTATCCGGAAAATCCAGAGGCAATCGCAAAATTGTCTTGTGTCGCCGACCGGAGGGGGGTATTTTGCCCAGCGGAGATCGAGGGACATCGACCCCATGTCGGAGTCGGGCCGGACCGCGCGAGTTCGCGGCGGCACACACGTGCCCTTCGAGCTTGGTGGTGAGAAACCAAAGGACAACAGGTATGGACAAGCACTTCGTGGTTGGGGCCCTCGCGGGCCTGGCGGTCGTTGCGGGCGCTGCCAACGCGCAGATTCTGCCGGAGATCGAGCCGAACGAGACCAAGGCAGAGGCCCTTGCCAACGGCCCGTTCATCTTCGGTGACGGCGGGGGCGTCACGGGTTCGACCACAGGCACCTCGACGACGACACCGGGCCTCGGCAGCGCCGACACGTTCCTGATCCAGAACATCGCGCGGCCACTGGGCATCTACCGCCACCGGCTCGTGCTGGATAACTCCGCGTACGGGGCGACCATTCGCGGCCTGAACCAGGTCGCCGCGCCGGCCGGCCCTTGGGCTGGCGTCGTCGGTACTCCCGGCACCGCGGACAACACGGCGCAGAGCTCGGTCTTTCCGACCGGCGCGATGGAGTTCAACCAGTGGTACGGGTTCGGGCGGCAGGAGCAGTTCTACTACCGCGTGACCGGCACCGCCAACACCACGGCGACCTACACGGCCACGATGGAGACCGTCCCCGTGACCCCGATGAGCCTGGGCAGCTTCCAGCCCGGGAACATCACGATCAGCACGCTTGGGCAGGGCCACTCGAGCGACACCGACTTCTGGGTGTACGACGGCAACCTCAACGCCATCGTCGGTTCGGGCGTGGACGACGAGAGCGTCAACAGCGGTCCGGGCACGGGCACCGGCAGCACGCTCCAGGGCGTTCTGAACCGGACCTACGCCCCGGGCACCTACTACATCGCGATGACCAACTTCAACATCGCCAACGACCAGCCGTCGCCGTCGGACGACGATTTCCGCACCGGCACGATCATGGATTTCGCGAACATCGTGCTGAACAGCTCGACGTCCACCAACCTCAACATGACGTTCGCGCTGACCGATTCGGGCGGCATTCCGCAGCAGTTCGCCGCGACCAAGGCCGGCCAGTTCGACATCGTCTGGGCGACCTTCGAGGTCGTTCCGGCCCCGAGCTCCCTCGCCCTCCTGGGCCTGGGCGGCCTCGTGGCGGCACGCCGGCGTCGCGCCTGATTCGAAACGGGCTTTCAGCTTGAACACACGGACCGCCCGGCCCCCACGGCCGGGCGGTTTTTTCCACCATGCGTCACGCGTTGCCGGCGCGGTTGCGGTAGAGATCGGGTCGGACGGCGGCGGCCATCGGGGCGGCGGCGAGCGGCCGGCCGAGGAACCCGGCCACACGCGCCGCCTCGGCCGCGGGGTCGGCCAGGAGCCGGTTGTAGTTGACCTCGAGGAGTTCAGCGCCGGGCGCGGCGCTGATCCAGCGCCGCGCGGTCTCGAGCTGGGCGAGGTAGATGCGCTTGAGGGCCGCGGGCGCGAGCGCTGCGCCGGCGCGGCCGGAACGTTCGAGCATCCGCGCCTGGGAGGCGAGGACCTCGTCGGGGTCGCGTTCCATGAGGATGACGCGGTACGCGCGGCCGGGCGGCAGGTCCGGGATCAGCGCGTGGATGATCTTGACGGCGCGGCCGCCGGCGTGGTCGAGCCACGACGCGTCGGCCCGCGTGTTCTTGACGGCTTCGAGCTCGTAGTAGCCCTCGGGGTTGTCCTCGTCGGCGCGGCGGGTGTGGTCGGTGAGCGGCTCGATGCCGGCGGCCGCGAGCATCTGCATCATCAGCGAGGTGCCCGAGCGGGGCAAGCCCGAGACGATGATCACGGGCTGCTGGGTCACGGGCGGATGGTATGACGGCGGGCCCGGCCGGCGGGTCGGGCCGAGGCGAAGACCTCAGGTGCTTGCAGGCGGAGATGGAGCGAGTTCCTCAGAGCCCGTG
>JAEYVB010000417.1 GCA_023429345.1 Planctomycetota bacterium | reverse complement strand
TCCCATTGGCCTGCCTCCAGACGTACGCCTCCTGAGGTCCCGCGAATGGACCATCCGATTGGCTCACGCCGACGATCGTTGTGCCGTCGCGACTGATGCCGTTGGCGGTGCTGAACGTTCCGTTCGGGCGCAGGTAGCCGAGGCCCTGCATCCCCCCGGCATGGGTCCAGCGGAAGGCCTGTCCGTACGCGTTGGTGAACTGGCTGTGCTCGTTGGTGCCCACGACGACCGAGCCATCGCCACTGATGCCGGTCGCGTAGCTGCGCTCTTCGCCCGGGAGAACGCCGAGGCTCTGGACGGGGCCGGAACCGACGCGCCGGTACGCCCGCGACTGGGGGTACAAGACTTGGTCGTACGCGGTTCCAACCAGCACCGTCCCGTCGCTGCTCACCCCGGATGTCGGCGTGGATGCGGGCATCCCCGGCAGCAGGCCGAAATCGACGCGACCGGTGCCGACGCTCCATGTATACCCCGACCAGAACGCGGAGCTGCCGAACCCGCCAACGGCCAATGAGCCGTTCTGGCTGAGCGCCGTCACGTTGCCGCCGGTCGCTGCCGGCAAGTTTCCCGGAAGCCAGAACCCCGGCGTCTGCGCGGCCGCGGCGGTGGCGAGGGAGGCGGCCAGGATGGCGGCGGCGGTGCGGATGGGGTGCTCCTCGGGGTGCAATGTAACACAGGGCCGGAAGAGCCCCAAGCGAAATGTGCTTATCGGGTTATCGCGAACCGCGCCGCCTCAGCCGCCGCGGCGACGGCGCTTCGCAAGCACGAGCGCCGGGACAGAAACAACGATCAGTGCGGAGGGCGCCGGGATGGTGGCGACGAAGCCCTCAGGTTGATTGGTCGATAGATTCAGGGCCGCTCCACCGAACGTGAGACCGTCGCCTGAAACCGCGTACACATCCTGCAGCAGGTAGTTTGGCGGGAGTGCGACGCCGTGCGCGGCGAGGTATGCGGATATCGATTGGAGACCGGAGACCTCTGTCCAGACAAAGCCCGTGGTCGTCGGCACCCCGGTGCATGCGCCGGCGATCACTGAGCCATCGTCGTTCATCGCCCAGGCGACGCTGTCGAGGTACCCCGGAAGCAATCCGAGATCCTCTGGGACACCGTTAACCCAACGAATAGCGTGCGTGCGCGAAATGGCCGCCCCCATGCCGACGATGACGCTTCCGTCAGTGTTCGTCGCACGTGCGGAGTTTTCATTCACCCATGCCCCCGGCAATCCGGGCAGCGCCTGCATCCCCGTGCCCTCCCGCCAAACGAAGGCCTCCACCGGCCCCGAGAACCCGTCGGACTGGCTCTCACCGACGATCGTGGTGCCGTCGCGGCTGATGCCGAACGCCTGGCTTCGGCTGCCGTTGGGCCGCAGATAGCCGAGCGGCTGCATGCCGCCGGTCTCGGTCCAGCGGAAGGCCTGGCCGAAACCGCTGCCGCCGTGGTTCCAGCCGACGACGGTGCCCCCGTCGCCGCTGACGCCCAAGGCCTCGCTGTTGGCCCAGCCCGCGGTGCCCAGATCCTGGAGCGGGCCGGCGCCGACGCGTCGGAAGGAGCGGCGCGGGGGGCCGCCACCATGCATCCAACCCACCAGCACCTGGCCATCCGAGTTCATTGCCTGCACGGCGCTGCCCTGCGGCATGCCGGGCTCCAGGCCGAAGTCATGGCGGCCGCCAGCGGCCGTCCATGTATAGCCGGGCGCGTACTGAACGATGGGCAGGGATGTCGTCTGCCAGCCGGTCGCGCCGCCCGCCACACTTCCATCCTGCGATAGCGAAGACACGCCACCGCCCGTCGCTTCGGGCGGCATCCCCACCAGCCAGAAACCCGGCGTCTGCGCGGCCGCGGCGGTGGCGAGGGAGGCGGACAGGATGGCGGCGGCGCTGCGGATGGGGTGCTCCTCGGGGGTCAAGGTAACACAGGATCGGACGAGCCCCAAGCGAAATGCGCTTTTCGGGTCATCGCGAACAGCGTCGCCCTCAGCGGTCAGCGCGGGCCCTCGCTCCCTTCCATCATCGCCGCCAAAGCCTCCAGAATCCCCGGATGCTCCCGCAGCACCCGCGCCGCCGACTGGCTCCGCGGAGTGATCGGACCGATCGGCGTCTGGATCGACCATTCCGTCAGCAGTTCCAGCGAGTGCCGCCCCCGGTCCCCCTGCTTGAACCCCGAGACGGCAAACGGCTGGTTCAGCAGCGTGGCCTCCACCTCGCCCGCCCCCACCTCGTGCACCTCGAACCACATGTGCTCGTGCCCGTCGCCATCGTCCGCGGGCAGGCCCAGCTTCACGATCGACGTCAGCCCCAGCCGCGAAAGCTCCCCGTGCATCTCGCGAAACAGCGGGAACGTCGCCCGCGCACGCTCCGCCATCAGCTCCGTCGCCGCGTCGGAGAACATCATCATCATCGGCCGGGGGAACTTCGACGAGAGAAACCGGTTCGGCCGCGGCCGCTTGCCCCTGAACCGCGAGAGCAGCCCCCGCCCCTCCGGCTCGCACAAAACACTCCGGTCCTTCGCGTGCGTCCCGTCATCGTCGCGGATCGCCGTGTGCTCCGGCTCACCCAGCCGCTGGAAGACCTCCGCCGGCACCGTCCGCACGACCGGCCCCGGCTGCCCCAGCGCCAGCCCCGGCATGTCCCCCTTCAGAGTCCCCTCCAGCACCGCCAGCGAAACAGCCCGCAGCGCATCCCCGGAGGAAAGCGTGTCCTCGCTCGGCTCCAGGATGTCGAAGTCGAACGCGCCGAGCTCCGCGAGCCCGTGGCTGTGCAGCCACACCCTCTGCCGCTCTTCCCGCTCCTCCCAGCCATCCAGCTTCACCGCGTGGAAGCACGTGATGGACTGAACGTCCAGGTCCGCATCATGCGACAGCTCCTCGTCCAGCATCTCCCGCGACCAGAGCAGTTGCGACTGGTGGTCCGCCGCCACCACCCCGTCATCGCCCATCAGCGCCCGCAGGACACGC
>JAEYVB010000375.1 GCA_023429345.1 Planctomycetota bacterium | reverse complement strand
CCTTCCGAACGCCTCCGAACTGCGAGTGAACCCATGACGAAGCGAATCGTGGCCGCGGCATGCATTCTCGTTACTTTTCTGGGGGGTTGCCAGAGCGACCCGACTATCGCCGGGAAGGTGATCGAGGGGAACATGAGCTTTGTTGGGGCCGTGGATGACCGGGACCCCCGCCTGGAAGGCCCGGGGTTGGAAGGGGCCACCATCACCGGCATCGCCTCCGCCGGGCCCTCCGAGGGGGCGACGCTGGGGTCGATCACGACGGACAAGAAGGGAGAGTTCAAGCTCCCGGTCCGGATCCAGCGGGCGCTGATCTACCCGATCGAGTTCACCGCATCCCACCCCGGATACCTCGACGCGCGCCAGACCATGTCGTCGCCGGGCGAGGGGCGCAAACTACTGATCATGATGCGGCCGCGGGCTAGCGGCGGCGGCGCCGCGGGGGCGGCCGGGGGCGGGGGGGGCTGATGGCCTCGGGGGCGGCGGAGCGAGGTACACCCAGCGGTCCAACCCGTCGCTACCACTTCCACTTCCCCGGGGTTCTCTACGTCTTTGTCACGCTGCTGGTGGCGGTGGGGGCGATCAACAGCCAGAACAACCTGCTCTTCGGGGCCCTGGGGCTCGCGATCGGCGGCCTGCTGGTGTCGGGGCTCCTGAGCGGGGCGGGGCTCCTGGGTCTGCGGGTCGATCGGGCGGGGCACGGGGATGCGATCGTCGGGCGGCCGCTGGCACTCCGGTACCGGGTCCGGAACTCCAACCATCTGATGGGCGCGCTCGCGATGCACATCGAAGAGCTCGACCGCGACGCGGCGCGGGACAGGGTCAACTGGCGGAAGTTCTTCCCGTCGGTCCACGCCTTCGTCACCCAGGTGCGAGCCGGAGAGGAAATCATCGCCGGGGCGGAGGTCATCCCCGAGCGCCGCGGCGTGGCCACCTTCGACCGCGTGCAGGTCTGGACCAAGTTCCCGTTCGGCCTGGCCCGCAAGAGCATGACGTTCAGCGCCCCGCTCGCGGTGATCGTCCAGCCGCCGGACATCCCGCTCCGGCCGGGCCTGTTGCGGAAGCTGACGGCCCGGGCGCCGTACGGCCGGGGCGGCGACCGGAGCGCCGGGCTCGGCGAGGAGTTCTTCGCGCTCCGCGAATACATACCGGGCGACAGCCCCAAGCTCATCGCCTGGAAGCGGTCGGCCCGGACGGGGACGCTGATCGTCCGCCAGCAGGCCGCGCCCGCGCCGATGCGGCTGTGGATCGTCATCCGGTTCGAGGAGGCCCGGGGCGAGAACGCGGGGGCGATGGACGAGCGGGCGATTGCCCTTGCCGCGTCGGTTGCGCGCGAGGCCGCGGGGCAGGGGATCGCGGTCGGCATGGCGGTGCCGGGCGCGGGGGTGTACCTGCCGCCGCGGGTGGGGCGTGTTCACCTCGTCCGTCTTCTGGGGGACCTGGCCATCCTGGACGCGGACAAGGCCCGCGCGGGGGCGGCCGGCGCGCAGCGGCTCTCCGAAACAGCCGCGCGATCCGGGGCGTGCGTGGTGGTGCACGCGGGGGAGGTCGACGAGGGGTACGGCCCGCGCGGGTCGACGCACTGGAGCGCCGGCGCTGCGCCCTCGTACTTCGCCCCGGGCTCGGAAACCGACGAGGTGCTGTCGTTGATCGAGCAAGGCTCGGAGCGCGGCCAGTCGCCGCCGCGCCGCCGGTTCACGCTCCCGGGGCGAACGACCCGGACCGCGGGGGCAGCGCCATGATCTCCCGCGGATACAACCTGGCGATCCTGTTCACCGGGCTTTTGGCGGTGAGCGCGTACTGCACCGCGGCGGGGCTGCCGCTGCTCGCGGCGATCGTGCTGCCGCTCTACATGGTGGGGTGGTGGCTGTCGTTCCGCAGCGCCGGGCGGCTGCTGTTCCCGCGGCTCGTGGTCAATGCGCTGCTGGCGGGCGCGATCGGGTACGCGATCCTGGCCTCGCTCAAGGCGGTGAACGTCGAGGTCATCGCCCAGCTCGTCATCTTCATGCTGCTGATCAAGCTCGGCGATCGGCGGGGGCCGCGTGATGACGGGCAGATCCTCTCGATGTCGGTCTTCCTCGCAATCGCGGCGATGCTGGACAGCAACGATTTCTGGGTCGGCGTTCAGCTCATGGTCCTGCTGCCGCTGCTGATCGGTGCGGTGATGCTGTTCCAGATCGAGCTCGGGCGCAACGGGGACGGGGTCTGGCGGACGCCGGTCGGGCGTCGGGGTGCGCGGGAGACCCCCGCTCCGGTGCACCGCATCTGGCGGCGGATCCTCGGCCCGGTCTTCATGGCCACCGCCGGGATCGTCCTGGCCGCGGGAGTGGTCTTCGTGATCATGCCCCGGGGTATCGGCGGGGGCATCCTGGGCGACATGACGACGCAGCGGGCGGGAGCGATCAGCGGGTTCACCAACGTCGTGAAGCTGGGCGCCGGGCGCGTCATTTCGACCTCCCCGCAGCCCGTCCTCGACTTCCAGGTGCGGGACGATGCCGGCGTCAACATGGGCGGGCCGACGGCGGTGTACTACCTCCGCGGCGCGGTGCTGGACAACTACGTCGGCGGAACCTGGACGGAATCGCAGCAGTCCGATCGACGAAACATCTCGGCCGATGCCGACGCCGCCGAGCCGATCCCGGTCACGCCCGCGACGCGCGGGCCCCGGGCGATCCAGAGCATCACGATGAAGATGCGGCTCGGGCGCGGCGAGCGTTCGCCGATCTTCGCCGTGTGGAAGCCGCTCTCGGTCACGTTCTCCAAGCGGGCCGGCGTTTCCATCCGCGACGATGTCCACACGCTCGATGCGCGGGTCTCCGTGCCCTTCTCGTACCGCATCGAATCGGCCGTGGCGGAGCCGATCCCCCTGGTGCTCGGGGAGCGGACACCCGCATCGTTCGACTCCGACAAGATCCGCGCCCTCGCCTCCGAAGTGGTCGAACGTGCCGGGCACAGCGCCGACCCGCGAGTGCGGCCGGTCTCGGAAGACCTCGCCGCCGCCCGAACCATCCAGGACTACCTGCGGGAGAACTACCGCTACACGCTGATCGAACCGGTCACCCGCGGCGGCACGAGCGCTATCGAGGAGTTCCTGTTGACGGCCCGGGAGGGCCACTGCGAGTACTTCGCCTCGGCGATGGTGGCCATGTGCAGGAGCATCGGGATCAACGCGAGGATGATCGCCGGCTTTGTCGCGGCCGAGTACGTCGAGGGCTCCGGGCACTACGTGGTGCGCCAGAGCAACGCCCACGCCTGGGTGGAGGCCGAGGGGGGACGCGGCTGGTGGCGCACCTTCGACCCCACCCCGCCCCTGGAGCTGGCCCGCTACCACCGCCCCCTGCCCACGCTGCTGAGCCG
>JAEYVB010000352.1 GCA_023429345.1 Planctomycetota bacterium | reverse complement strand
CTGCATCTCGTACCTCACGATCGAGCGGCGGGGCGAGATTTCGCCGGAGCGGTTCGCGGCGATCGGGGATTGGCTCTACGGGTGCGATATCTGCCAGGAGGTCTGCCCGCACAACTCGGCGCGGAGCGGTCGCGCTGCGGAGGTGCCCGGGGCGTACCGGCCGCGGCGGGCGGACTTTGATCTCCTGGAGGTGCTGGGGTGGGACGAGGAGGACCGGCGGCGGGCGTTCGAGGGATCCGCGCTGAAGAGGGCGACGCTCGCGATGATGAAGCGCAACGCGGTTATTGTCGCGGGGAACCAGCTCCGCGCGCGACGGGATGCGCGGCTGCTGGCCCGCATCGGCGAGATCGCGGGGTCGGAGGGTGAGCCGGAGATGGTTCGTTCCGTGGCCGCGGCGGTGGTGAGGATGCTGGGCGATCCTGCGACAAATCCCGGGTGATGAGGGCGGACGCGGCGATGCCGGCGAGAAACGACGCGCCGACCATGAGCTGCGGCCGGTGCAGGGCGAGCCACGTCTGGATGCTGTGGGGGGTCGCGCGGCGGCCGAATACGCCGTGGGCGCCGGCGTCGCCGGGGAGCGGCTCGTAGAGGTTGTCCGGGCGGCCGGGAGCGTGCGGCTCCCGGCTCATCTGGGAGCGGTAGCCGGTGCGGGCGAGGTAGCGGTCGGCGAACCAGGGGGCGATGCGGTTGCCGATGATCGCGGTGACGGTCGGCGAACCGACAAAGATCTCGCGGCGGCGGTGGTGGGCCGCGTAGACGACGGCGCGGGCGGCGACCTCGGGCTGGAAGATGGGCGGGACTGGCTGCGGCTCCAGGGGCATCTTGGAGCGGCTCCAGCGGAACTGGGGCGTGTTCATGGCGGCCAGGTGGACGGCGGTGAGCGTGATGTTCAGCTTGTCGTGCAGGAGCTCGGTGCGGAGCGAGTCGAAGAAGCCCTGCATGGCGTGCTTGGCGGCGCAGTAGGCGGATTGGAGGGGGATCCCGCGGTAGGCGAGCGCCGAGCCGACGAAGATGATCGTCCCGCGGTTCCGGGGGCGCATGCGGCGGAGGGCGGCGAGCGTGCCGTAGACGTAGCCGAGGTAGGTAACCTCGGTGACGCGTTTGTACTCGGCCGGCGTCGTCTCGTGGACGGGGGCGAAGACCGACACCATGGCGTTGTTGACCCAGACGTCGATGGGGCCGAAGGCGGATTCGGCGCGGGCGGCGGCCGCCTCGACGTCTTCGGGATCGGCGACGTCGCACGGGATGGCCAGGGCGCTGCCGCCGAGCTCTTCGACCTCGTGCGCGGCGGCGGTGAGCCCCTCGGAGCCGCGGGCCAGGAGGGCGATGCGGGCCCCCTCGCGCGCGAACTCACGGGCGGCAGCGCGGCCGACGCCGGCGGATGCTCCCGTGATGACCACGACCTGCTTGCGGCGCGTTGCTCTCCTCATCCCTGCTCCTTACCGCGATCGTTGCCCGGCCGATCGGCGGCGTGCAGCGGAGGGGCGGTTCATGAAGGTGCGGGACGAAAGCGGGGCCCGAGTCTCCCCGGGCCCCGCGTCGAATGCTTTGAGCGAGCGGCGTGTCAGCGGTCGTCGCGCTCGCGGTTGCGCCGCTGCTGCTCCGCACGCCGCTCATCTTCGCGTTGCTGCTGGAGCTGGCGCTGATACTCCTGCTGCTGGCGGCTCTGCTGGCCCATACGGCGGCCCGGGTCGCCGGTCAGGGGGTCCATCCCCCGGTTGTCCCGGTAGCCCTCGGCGCGGCCGTAGGGCGGATCCTGCATGAGCCGCTGCTGACGCCGGGCCTGCTCGTTGAAGTACTGGTCATCCTCCAAGGGGTCGAAGGCCCGGTTCTGGCGCTGGCGGTACGCAGGGTTCTGGCGGCCGTATTCCGTATCTTCCTGCTCGCCGTAGTAGGGCTGATACTGCCGACCGGTGGAGCGGTCGCTCTCGTAGTCGCCCTGGGTGCCCCAGGGGCTCTGCTGCGGGCGCTGCTGCGCGCCCTGATTATTCCAACGTTGCTGCTGCCAGTCGGGCTGCTGCTGGCGGCGCTGCTGGTTCTGCTCGTACCAGTTTTGCTGCTGCCAGTCCTGCTGCGATCCCTGCTGGTTCCGGGACTGCTGCCGGTCCTGCTGCTGCTCGCGCTCGTACCAGTTCTGCTGCTGTTGCTGCTGTTGCCATTCCTGCTGCCGCTGCATGCTCTGCTGCTGCAGGTCGCCCTGCTCGGTCGTGCCGTAGTAGGTCGAGCGGGACTCGTAGGTTGTGCTGGACCGGATGGGGATCGTTTGGCCCTCGACGTTCAGTTGCCGGGCCACGAAGTACTGTTTGCCGCCCGGCGCGGGGGAGGCGCTGACCCGCAGCGTGGCGCCCTCCCGGAGGATGTGCCGGAACTCCTCGGCATCGTCGGCGAGTCCCAGGTCGACCCAGCGCGGCCCCGCATCGCCGTCCAGCAGCACGACGATGTGCCGGTCGCCCTCGATGTTCCGGACCTGGATGGTGCGCACCGTGCCGTCGAGCGAGGTGCCCGACTGCGCCTGCACGGATCCCCCGGAAGACCCGCTCGAGAACTGTTCGTAGGTCCTCGATTCGTACGTAGTGCTGGTCTGGATGGGGATCGTCCGTCCGCTCACGTTGAGCTGGCGGGCGACGAAGTAGCGCTCGCCGCTGGGCGCCGGCGCGGCGGTGAGGCGCAGCGTGGCGCCCTCCTCGAGGAACTGCTCAAACTCCCGCGCGGCATCCAGGGGGCCGAGGTCGACCCAGGTTGGGCCGCGGTCGGCGTCGAGCAGCACGACGATGTGCCGGTCGCCGTCGAGGCTGCGGACCTGGATGGTCTGGACCGTGCCGCTGAGCGTGCTGCCCATGGGGTCGGGCTCGGAGGTGCCGTAGTAGGTCCGCGTGGTTGACTGGTAGGTCGAGGTGCCGAGCGGGATCTGCTGGCCGCGGAGATTGATGGTCCGGGCGACAAGGTAGTCGTCCCCGCCGGGCGCGGGCTGCGCATCGACCATCAGCGTTACCCCCTGCATCAGCGTGTCGCGGAGGTGCTGAACGGCGTCCAGCGGGCCGAGGTCCACCCAGCTGGGGCCCTGATCGGAATCGAGGAGTATGACCAGGTGCCGGTCGCCCTCGATGGTGCGCACGAGCACCTGCTGGATCGTGCCGTCGAGCATCCCGGCGGTCGGGCCCGCGCCGCTGGTGTACGTCCGGGTTGTGCGGGTCTCGACGGCGACCGGGATCTCGCGGCCGTCGATCTCGATCGTGTTCGCTGCGAGCGTGCCCCCATCCCCGCCGCTGACGGACACGACCAGGGGGCTCCCCTCGACCAGCGTGCTCCGGTACTGCCGGAGTTCGCTGACAGGGCCGAGGTCCACACGCCGGACGCCCTCCTCGGTTTCGAGCGAGACGATCATGTGTTGCTCGCCCCGCACGGTCGTCACCTGCGTGTTCTGAACGGTGCCGGTCACGCGGGTGCTGGATTGCATTGATTGCTGGCCCGATTGGCGCTGCTGGGACCAGTGATCCTGCTGCTGCTGCTGCTGTTGCTGTGTCCAGCCCATGTTCTGCCGGGTGCGCTCGCGCTGCTCGAGAGTGCGTCGATCCTGCCAATCATGCTGGGAGCGATCGAACTCCCACTGTCGCTCGCCGGACTGCCCCTGCTGTCGCCACTGCGGCGACTGACGCTGCTGCTGCTGCTGCTGCTGCCAGCGCCAGTCGTCGTTCGTGCGCTGGTCATCCCACTGTGTCGGGCTGGTTGTGCCGCGGTTGTACGGGTCGCGCTGCTGCGACCACCGCGGTTCCTGGGGCGATTGACCGAAGCGGTTCTGCTGCGACCATTGGCGGTTTTGCTCGAGCCTGTCCCTGCTGTCCCACTGGTAATCGTCCCGTTCGGCGGTCGGCCGCTGCCGGCGGTCCTGCCACGGGTCGTCGAAGCCCTGGTCGAACCGATCGCGGGCACCGTACGCGTTGCCGCGGCCAGGGAACTCGTCGTAGCGGCCGGGCCAGCGGTCCTGCGTCCAGGCCTGCTGCTGACCGAAGCGGTCGCGCGAGGGCTGGCGTTGTGAGAGTTCCTGCTGCCGCTGGCGCTCGTACTGCTGCTGTTGCCGCTGCCGCTCCTGTTGTTGCTGGTGGGCCCGTTGCTGCTGGCGGGACCGTTCATCCTCCCGATCCTGCTGTCCGGATTGGGCCAGGGCGGACGGGCTGAGGCAGAGGCCGGCCGCCATCGCGAGAGCAGCCACTGAAGTCGTGCGATACATCATCTGCAACTCCCCCTTTCACAAAGAGCGATCGGGTCCGCGGTTGCCGCTCACCCCGAAGATCGCATCCTGCTGGAAACCTACCCCACCGGCCGTGGATGTTCGAGCCCTTTCAGCCGGGGCTCACCGGCTCGGGCCCTCGACCCGGCGCCTTGGCGAATCATCGGGGTGCGGGGTCCGGAGCTATGGTTCACTCGAGGGGAGCCCTGATGAACGACCTGCTGCTCGCGCGGCTCCAGATGGCCTTCAGCCTCGGGTTTCACATCATCTTCGCGGTGATCGGGATCGGCATGCCGCTGCTCATGGCGATCGCGGAGTACCGCTGGCTGCGATCGGGCGATGGCGTGTACCTCCAGCTGGCGAAGCGATGGGCCAAGGGCACGGCGATTTTCTTCGCGGTGGGGGCGGTGTCGGGGACGGTCCTCTCGTTCGAGCTGGGTCTGCTCTGGCCGCGGTTCATGGAGCACGCGGGGGGGATTATCGGCTTCCCCTTCAGCCTGGAGGGCTTCGCGTTTTTCACGGAGGGCATCTTTCTGGGAATCTACCTGTACGGCTGGAGCCGCGTGCCCCGCTGGGCGCACTGGGGCGCGGGCGTCGTCGTCGCCGTGAGCGGCGCGGCCTCGGCGCTCTTTGTGATCATGGCGAACGCCTGGATGAACACGCCGACGGGCTTCGATTACGACGCCGCGACGGGCGAGTTCTCGAACATCGATCCCGTGGCCGCGATGTTCAATCCGGCGTGGAAGGCCCAGGTGCTGCACATGGTCGTGGCGGCGTACCTGGCCACCGCCTTCGGGGCGGCGGGCGTGCACGCGCTCCAGCTCTTGCGGGCGCCGGGCAGCCGGTTCCACCGCGAGGCGCTCAGGATCTGCATGACGGTGGGAGTCGTCACGGCCGTGCTCCAGCCCATCACGGGGGATTACGCGGCCACGGTCGTGGCACGCACACAGCCGGTGAAGCTGGCGGCGATGGAGGGCCAGTTCCGCACCGAGCGCGGCGCGCCGCTGCGTATCGGCGGCTGGCCGGACGCGGAGGCCGGCGAGACACTCTACGCCATCGAGGTGCCCGGTCTGCTGAGCTTTCTGGCGTACAAGGACTTTGGCGCGGAGGTGAAGGGTCTCGAGGAGTTCCCCCGGGAGGACTGGCCGCCGGTGCTGATCGTGCACCTCGCCTTCCAGATCATGGTCGCGCTCGGCATGCTCATGCTCGCGGTGGGGGTGTGGTTCGCGGTCGCGGCGCTGCGGGCGAGGGCCCTGCCGCTGAACCGGTGGTTGCTGCGGGCGATCGTGATGTCGGCGCCGGCCGGCTTCCTCGCGATCGAGGCCGGCTGGACGGTCACGGAGGTCGGCCGGCAGCCGTGGGTGATCCACGGGGTCATGCGCACCGCCGACGCGGTGACGCCGATGCCGGGCCTGATCGTGCCCTTCGTCACCTTCGCGGTCGTGTATCTCGGGCTCGCGGGCGTGGTCACGGCGCTGCTGGTGCACCAGGTGCGCAGCACCCCGGTCCGGGACACGCCGGAGGCCGCCGATGGAACTTGAGCGGGTCAGCGCGTGGGTCATGCTCGCGGCGCTTGTCGCCTACGTGCTGCTGGGAGGCGCCGACTTCGGCGCGGGGGTGTGGGACCTGCTCGCCGGCGGGCGCCGAAAGCGGGCCCAACGTGACCTCATCGCCCATGCCATCGGCCCCATCTGGGAGGCCAACCACGTCTGGCTGATCGTGGTGATTGTCCTGATGTTCACCTGCTTCCCGCCGGCTTTCGCGGCGGTCATGACGGCCCTGCACGTGCCGGTGACGCTGGTGCTCGTCGGGATCGTGCTGCGCGGGACCTCGTTCACCTTCCGCACCTACACCGGCGGCGGCGCGGCGGGGAGCCCGGAGCTCTGGGGACGCCTCTTCTCGATCGCCAGCGTTCTGACCCCCGTGCTGCTCGGGGTGGTCATCGGGACGATCGCCAGCGGCCGGCTGCGGTGGGAGGAGGGCGTCTACACCGCCGGGTTCTTCGCGCCCTGGCTCCGGCCGTTCCCCTGGGTCGTGGGCGCTTTCGTGCTCGCCATCTTCTCGTTTCTGGCCGCGGTGTACCTCTGCGCTGAGGCCGGGGAGCACGATCTCCGGGAGGACTTCCGCCGGCGGGCGCTGGCCGCGGCGGCGGGGGTGGGCGTGTGCGCGGCCGCGGCATGGGTGATGGCCTACCGCGGCGCGCCGCTCCTGAGCACGAACCTGGCGGGGAGCTGGTGGACGTGGCCGCTGCAGATCTCGACGGGGCTGGCGGCCGTCGGGGCGATCGCGGCGCTGATCGCCCGCAAGTTCCTGCTGGCCCGGGCCCTGGCGGTGTTGCAGGTCACCCTGATCGTTCTCGGGTACGGGGCAGCGCTCTTTCCGTACCTTGTCGTGCCGGACTTCACGATCGAGAGCACCGCCTCGCCCGTCCTGACGCACCGGCTGGTGCTCGGCGCGCTGGCCGCGGGGGCGGTGATCCTGCTGCCGTCGCTGTACTACCTCTTCCGGATCTTCAAGGGCCGGCGGGCCTTTGCGCTCATCGATGCGGATTAGAAGAGGACGCGGTGGACCTCGTCGAGCGTGGTGAGGCCCGCCTCGGCCTTGTTCCGCGCGTCGTCCTGCATGGAGAGGAAGCCGCCGCGCTTGGCCTGGTCCGCGAGCGAGATCGCGTCGGCGTTCTGCCCGGTGAGGCGGCGGAGCTCCTCGGTCATCATCAGGATCTCGTAGACGGCGACGCGCCCGCGGTACCCGGTGCCGAAGCAGTTGTCGCAGCGGCCGCGCTCCGGGCCGTCCTGGATCGTGCCGGCGCCCTTGCAGACGCGGCAGACGCGCCGGAGCAGCCGCTGGGCGAGGACGCCGAGCAGCGACGAGGTGATGAGGTACGGCGGCACGCCGATATCGATGAGCCGGGGGATCGCGCTCGGGGCGTCGTTGGTGTGGAGCGTGGCGAGCACGAGGTGGCCGGTGAGCGAGGCCTGGATGGCGAGCTCGGCGGTCTCCTGGTCGCGGATCTCGCCGACGAGGATGACGTCGGGGTCCTGGCGGAGCAGGCTGCGGAGGCCCGTCGCGAAGGTGACGCCGCGCTTGGGGTTCACCTGCATCTGGCTGATGCCCTCGAGGTGGTACTCGACCGGGTCCTCGATGGTCATCACGTTGCGGCTGGTGCGGTCGACCTTGCCCAGGGCGGCGTAGAGCGTGGTGGTCTTGCCCGAGCCGGTGGGGCCGGTGACCAGGATCATGCCGTTGGGCCGGTCGATCAGCGAGATCAGCCGCTGCTGCATCTCCTCGCGCATGCCGACCTGGTCGAGGGAGAGCTGCGTCTGGCTCTGGTCGAGGAGGCGGAGCACGATCCGCTCGCCGTAGATCGTGGGGATGACGCTGAGGCGGATATCGACCTTGTGGGTGCCGATGCGGACGGTGGTGTGGCCGTCCTGCGGGCTGTGGCGGTTGGCGATGTCGAGCTCGGTCATGACCTTCAGGCGCGAGCTGATCGCGGGGGCGAGCGAGAGCGGGGGGGAGAAGGAATCCACCAGCATGCCGTCGATGCGGAAGCGGATGACCAGCTTGGTCTCCATCGGGTGCACGTGGATGTCGCTGGCCCGCCGGCGGAGGGCCTCGAAGAGGATCATGTTCACGAGGCGGATCACCGGCGTCTGCCGCGCGAGCTGGAGGAGGTCGGTCGCCTGCCCCAGGGCGCTGGCGGCCGTCTGGATCGCCGCCTCGTCCAGCGGCATCTCCTCGATGATCTCGGTGACCAGGTCCTGCTTCTGCTCATACCCCCGGTTGATGAGGCTCGCAACGGCCGCGCGGGGGGCGAGGGCCATCCGCACCGGGATGCCCAACTCTTCCTCGATCTTGCTGAAGACCGCCGGCTGCATCGGCTGGGCGGTGACGACGGTCATGACGCGGCCGTCGGAATCCAGCCCGGCGATGTGGTGCCGGCGCGCGATCTCGCCGGGGATGATCTCGTAGAAGCGGCTGGCCGATTCCTGGAGCTTGGGCTCGGGGATGTACCGGAGCCCCGTGCGCTCGGCGAGCTTGGTGAGGGCGGTGTGCTCGTCGATTGCCAGGACCGAGAGCAGGACATCCCAGGGCTCGGCGTCGGAGCCGGGCTCGGCGGGGAATCGCTTCAGCTGGTCCGGCGCGGCCTGCAGCGGGCCCAGAAGCTGCGCGACCCGGTTCCAGTCGTCGGTGATGAGCGGCGCGAGACCGGCGCCGTTGCGCGCCGCATCGCCGTTCCCCCGCCGCCGCAGTGCAAGTCCGTCGCGTGCCATCAACACTCCATCATTGCATCGGAACAGGCGGGAGTTCGGGCTCCGGCGGGTTTTCGCGGGTGCGTGCCGGTTCCGGGGGCAGTTCCGGGGTGCGCCCGGGGAGCGGGCTGTCCAGCGGGTCCGGCTCAAGGCTCCGAGGATGCTCCGGCAGGACGGGCGGGGCGGGGCGCTCGCCCATCTCGATCATCACCGGCTGGAGGTCCGGCATGTCGGGCTGGATGTCGGCCTCCGACTGCGGGCCCTTCGACAGCAGGATGAGGTCCCGGAAGGTGGCGTCGCGCAGGATGGTGGGGGTGATGAACACGTACAGCCGCGTGTTGGCCGAGTTGATATTGGTGTCGCGGAAGAGGTGGCCGAGGATCGGGATGTCGCCCAGGAGTGGAACCTTCAGCACCGTGTTGGTGCGCGAGTCGACCTTGATCCCGCCCACGACGATCGTGGCGCCGTCGGGGATCGTCACCGAGTCGCTGCTCACCGTCCGCTTCTCCTTGACCGGCGGGAGCCGCGTGTCGCCGACCACGATGCCCTGGCCGCGGAAGTTCGAGAGCAGGATCTCGTAGCTCAGCCGCATGTACCCCGCCTCGGAGATGCTCGGGGTCACCGTGAGCTCGGTGCCTGCATCCTCGTACCCGCCGAAGGTGGTGTTCGTCGTCGCGGTGCCCGTCACGGCCGTGGAGGTCGGCTGCTGCTCGATGCTGGCGATGTACGCCTCCTCGTTGTCGTCGACCAGGAGCTGCGGGCTCGACAGGATGCGGGCGTCGGTCTCCTGCTTCAGGGCGTTGATGATGATCGGCACCTGGCTGCTGTTGATGATGGCCGCGGTGATGCCGCCCAGCGTCGTGTTCACCAGCTTGGGCGAGACGAAGCTTGTCGGCGCGTTGGGCCCCGTGCCGACCCCCTGGAAGGTCCCCAGCCCGAAGTTGGTGTTCAGCGCCCCGCCCGTGCCGTCGGAGTTGATCAGCTGAGTCTCGACCGCAAGGCGGAAGTCGTCCGTGTCGCTCACGGCGACGATCTGCACGTTGATGTACACCTGCGGCCGCCGCTGGTCGAGCCGCATGATCAGCTTGGCGAACTCCGACTGCTGCCGCGCCGGGGCCTTCACCAGCAACTGGTTGTTGGCCCGGTCCGCCACAACGAAGATCTCGTCGATCCCGAAACTGGTGATCCCCTCGCCCTCCTGCTCCTGCCCTCCCTCGCGCTGCCGGCGGCCCCCCATCTCGCCAGTCAGCCCGCCCTCCTCCTCCAGGCCCCCCAGCAGCCCGCCGCGGCCGGAGCGGCGGCTGCTGCGCTCGGAACCGGGGAGGAAACCCGAGCCGGTCTCGGTCGGTGTCTCGTTGGTGAGGATCGCCTGGATCACCTCCGCTACGGCCATCGCCGGGGAGTTCCGAAGCTTGTAGGTCTCGATGACCAGCGCATCACGCCCGACGTCGAACGCCTGGATGATCGCGGCGAGCTGCGCCTGCTGCGACTGTGTGCCGTAATACGTGATCGTTCCGCGGGACTCATCGACCACCAGCACGGGCCCGCCAATCTGCTTCTCGCCGCCCTGCTGGAACTGCTGGAAACCCTGCTGCTGGAAGTTCGCCGGCTGGTTCGCCCGCGCGCCCGCCGGCTGCGTGAGCCCGCCCTGCACCGCGCCAGTGTCGATCATCTCCACCCCGCCCAGGCCGATCCGCGCCGCGAACTGAGCGATCTCGGCCGCGGCCATGCCAGCGTGGTACTGCCGGTATTCCAGCGTGTTGGCCTTGTCGAGCACCGTCAGGATCTGCTGGATCCGCGCGGCCTCGCTCTCGAAGCCGCGGAGGATCAGCGCGTTGCCCTGGGGATCGATGGTCAGCCGGTCCGCGAGGTTCGTCATGGTCCCCGGCGTCACGCCCCCGCCCGCCACGATCGGCTGCAGGGCCTGCGGCGACATGGGGTCGATCTGCTGCTGGCCGATGAGGTCCAGCACCCGCCTCCGCGCCACCGACGCCGCTACGTGCTCGAGCTCGAAGCGGATGAACGTCTGCTCAGCCGCGCGGCCGAGCACCCGGTCCACCAGGTTCACCAGCGTCGCCATCCGCCGGGGAGTCTCGGTCGCGACGATGATCCCGAGCTCGTCGAGGTAGGAGATGCGGAGCTGCCGGTTCTGCGCCCCCAGCTGGTTGTTGATCAGCTCCTGGAGCGAGGAGGGGCGCAGCGTGGGCGTCGGGATGATGCGCGTCGTGGTGGGGCCGTCCTCGGGGATCGGCCGCGCCGAGACATCCTCGACCTTGATGATCTGGTAGAACCCGGGGCGGTCCTGGACGATCGTGTAGCCCTTGGTCGCCAGGAGCGAATCCAGGAACGGCAGGAGCTGGTCGCGCCGAACCGATTGCGGCGCGTTCAGGACGAAGGAGCCCTGAAGCTCGTCGCTGGCGGTGATCGTGATGTTCAGCGCCTCGGCCACGTACTCGACCAGCGTCTGAAACTCGATCGGCTCGGAGGATTCCAGCAGCATGATCTCCGGCTCGGGCTGCTCGGCCCCGCCGGGCTGGCCCGCCGCCGCGGGCTGGGCCGGGGGAGCCTCGGGCTGATCCCCGGTGTCCTGGGCGGCCGCGGCCAGGGGGAACCCCGCCGCGAGCGCCATGCTCAGGATCCACGACATGTTCTTGCTGCTCACCTGCGGCTTCTCCATGCGGAGCCCTTTATACCGACTCTTTCCCGCCCGCGCCCGGGGAACGGACCAGTACCCGCCCGAAGCGGGAGCGCCAAGGCTAGGCACGCCGGTCCCGAACTCCCGCCGCACACGCGCGGCGGAGCGCCTCATGAGAGCCGACCGTCCCCCTTCATTCACCGGACTCGCGCCGCTGTTCGGCCCCGCCTTCAGATCACATCGCGGAGTTCCGGCCGCAGACGCCGGAGCACGGCGTAGCCGAGCGTGCACGCCACCCCGGCCCACCCCAGCATCGCGGCCCACATCCAGACCGAGGGCAGGCGGCCCTCGATGAAGAGCGACCGCACGGTCTCCATGTAGGGGTAGATCGGGTTGAACTTCACGGCCGTCTGGGCCGCGGGCGGCAGGACCTCCATCGGGTAGACGATCGGGTAGGTCCAGAACCCGATCTGGATGAGGATGGGGACGGCCTGGCCGACATCGCGGATGAACGCGTTGAGCGTCCCGAGCGCCATGCCGACGCCGAACGCAAACGACAGCAGGAGGATCAGGGGCAGCGGCACCAGCAGCCAGTGCCACGTCGGCGGGTGCCCCAACGCGGTCGAGAACCCGACCAGCACCAGGAAGCTGATGGCGAGGTTCATCGCCGTGCCCAGCGCCGTCTGGGCGACGAAGACCTGCTCCGGGATCGGGAGCTTCCGCAGGTAGATGGCGTGGCTGACGAAGCTGTGCGTGCCGCGGTTGATGCACTCGGCGAACGCCGCCCACGGCAGGAGCGCCGAGCAGAGGTACACCGGGTAGGGCACCGAGCCCATCGCCTCGCCCGCGGTCCGCTTGAACACCTGCGTGAAGATGACGGTGAAGATCAGGATCTGGGCCAGCGGCTGGATGACCGTCCAGACCGCGCCGAACCCCGCCCCGGCGTACTTGTGCCGCAGTTCGGCGTAGGCGGTCCGCCAGATGTAGCCGCGGTGCTTGTAGAGGTCGATGAGCACGGGATGGATGGTACTCGCGGTCGCCTCATCGCGCGGTCAGAACCGCAACGTTGCCGGAAGGCGATTTGGTGTGATTGAAGCCGGTCGCGGCACAGAGTTCGGCGGTAAAAGGCCCCGCCGCCAGCAGCACGCCCCCCTCTTTCAGCACCCGTCGGGCCTGACCCGCCAGCGTGGCGCCGGTCCAGCTCTCCGCCGCTCGCGGGCATAAGGCGGTGATCACGTCCGCCTTGGCGTCCGGGGCTTTCAACGTGCGCGGCTCTGCGTTCGAAACGTCCAGGTCCACCCGAAGCCGCTGCGCCAGGGTCCGCAGTGATTTGATGCTGCGAGCGTCGCAGGCACGAACCGAAGCCCGCGCGCCCGCCATCGCCGCGATCCAGGGGAGAACCGTCAGTTCGCCGGACAGGTCGAACAGACGCGCATTGTCCAATCGCATATGCGTAAGACCCTCCGACCACAGCCACGCCAGGTCTTCATCGCTCAGGGATGTGGTCGCCTCGCCGACTTTCAATGCCGACGCGAGCGATCCCAGTGCGGCCCGGACCTGCGTTCCATTTTGCTCCAGCGGCTGCTTGGCCGTGCGCTCCCGCGCCGCTCCGCTGAGCAAAGGCATCAAGAGTCCGCGCTGCTGCGGCGTCAGTTCGCGACGTGCCCGGCCCGCACGATCCTTCCGGATGCCGCCGTGCATGCGCACATCCGCGCTCCCCCATTCCCACACCGGATAGTCATGCTGCGTCTTCGCGTACTCGAGCATCCCCGGCTCGAACGGCTCCCCCACAAACTCGCAGACCTGCTCCACCGTCGCGCCCGGTTCGGACACAAGACGCTCGTAACTGATTTTCAGGTGCTCGCGGCCGCGGAGCGAACGCGCCAGCAGCTTGTTCCAGTGTCGCCAGCGGAGGAGCGCGTTGAAAGGCGTGATCGCAACCGCCGGAACGCCCGGGCCGAAGCTCAGGCTTTCTTCGAGGAACTTCGAGATTCCCTTCCGCTCCTCGCTGACCACGCTCGTCGATAGCGCCACATCCAGCCCGTCCCGCACCAGCCACAGCACCTTCGCCTCGGTGAACAGCTCCAGCAGGAAGTCGACGTACAGCACGTTGTCGGGCGTCTTCTCCGCCCAGCGTTCCTTGCCCTTCGAACGCGCGTACCCCTCCATCAGCTCCGACACAAAGCCCCGCGCGGCCCCGATCACCGCCTCCCGCGGCCGGCCGTAGCTCGCGCAGTACCCGTGCTTGTCCTCTGTCAGAAACCGCACCAGCTCCATCACGCTCCGCGGCTGGTGCCCCCCCAGCCACGGCGTCTCCGGCCCGCAGGCGATCGACGGGTGCGAGTCCAGGAGCGTCCGCAGGAGCGTCGTCCCCGAGCGTGGCACGCCGAACACAAAGATGGGTGGCCGATCGGTCACGGGCCCATCGTAGTGCCCGCGCCGGCGCCGGCAGCACCCCTAACCTCCCGCCATGGACCTCAACCTGTCCGGCAAACGCGCCCTCGTCTGCGGCTCCACCCAGGGCATCGGCCGCGCCTGCGCGGTCGAACTCGCCGCCCTGGGCGCCTCCGTCACCCTCATGGCCCGCGATGCCGCGCGGCTCGCGGAGGTCGCCGCCGCGCTGCCCCGCGCCGCCGGTCAGCAGCACGACACGCTCGTCGCCGACCTCTCCAGCCCCGAAGGGGTCCGCGCCGCGATCGCCGGATTCGTCGATCCCTCCCGCCCGCACCACATCCTCATCAACAACACCGGCGGCCCCCCTGCCGGCCCGCTCATCGACGCGAGCGCGGAGCAGTTCACCGCCGCATTCAACTCCCTGCTCCTCTCGGCCCACATCCTCGTCCAGGCCCTCATCCCCGGCATGCGAGCCGCCGGGTACGGCCGCATCCTGAACATCACCTCCACCAGCGTCAAGCAGCCGATCCCGAACCTCGGCCTCTCCAACGCCGTCCGGGCCGCCGTCGCCAACTGGGCGAAGACCCTCTCCCAGGAGCTCGGCCCCGCCGGCATCACCGTCAACAACATCCTCCCCGGCTACACCAGCACCGAGCGGCTCTCGTCTCTCCTCCAAGGCCGGGCGAAGAAGCAGAACATCCCCGAGTCGGAGATCGCCCGCGAGCTCCAGGCGAGCATCCCCGCCGGACGCTTCGGAAAGCCCGAAGAGGTCGCCGCCGCCGTCGCGTTCCTCGCTTCCCCCGCGGCCGCGTACATCAGCGGCATCAACCTCCCGGTGGATGGCGGTCGGCTGGGGAGCCTGTAGCGATCCGCACCCAGTCGGGCGCGGTCCTTGATCGATCCGCGACACGGCGTCCCGCGCGCCGCTGCTCGCCCAGGTGCAGCACGCTCACCAGCTGCCCGGTCTCGTCGTACTCCGGATCGCCGGCCGAGTAGTCGGGCACGCAGTAGCGTCCATCCACCAGGAACTTGTAGCGGCAGTCCCGCTCGGGCAGCTTCGCCTCAAGCTCCCACCACCCCCCGCCCGCATCGACCATCCGTACGGGGCCGGGCAGTTCCTCCGTCAGGAGTTCCACGCGCTCGGCGTGGGGCCAGAAGAGCCGGAACCTGCAATCGCGCCCCTGCATGGCCGCCCCCTTCTCGAACGATTGTTCGTCGCCTTGGCCGCGGCAACGTCCGAAAACTCCACTCCTCACCGGCAGAGGCAGCATCCCGCGGGGCTGAGGGAGAATCCCTCTTGCGTCCACCCGAATCCGGCTTATGGTGTCCGAGTTGCTCCACCCGGGGCGATTCCAACCGTGCGTGCGTGTGTGGCGGGACTCGCCTGCGGAGTCGAGTCCCCACCCCGGCCGCCGGGCGGGCGCGGCGTCGGCGATTGGGAGGAAATCGCCGGTGCCCCCGACCGGCGGCCGGCTCCTTTTTTGCCGTTCCCGAGCCGTGTCCGCCGCAGCAAACCCCTTGAAATCCGCCTCGATCCTGCAATACTGGCCCCGTAGAGGGAAAGGCAGGAAAGGGAAGACCCCCATGCATCACGATCTGTACTCCGTCGGCGCCGCCGCGGCCGCCGTCATCATCGCAGCGCCCGCATTCGCCCAGGAGCCGGCCCGCACGTTCATGTTCGCCGAGGCGGGCACCAGCTACACCGGCCTGATCTTCCAGGGCGACCCGATCATCGGGCAGGAAATCTCGCACGCCCGGATCCTCCTGACGATCACGGTCGCGCCCGGGGGCAACGCCGCCGACTTCCACACCGACATCGCGTTCCCCATCGAGCCCTTCGCCGGCAGCACCAACGTCCTGAACATCAGCGGCCAATCCGAGGGCTGGTCCGGCGCCGGCACCTTCAGCATCGACCGCACCGTCACCACCCACAACGGCACCTTCCGCGCCGGCCTCTTCGGCGCCGAGACCTTCCTGCCCGGCGGCTTCGTCCACCAGGGCTCCGAGGTCCAGTTCTTCACCGTCCCCGCCCCGGGCGCTGCGGCCGCGCTCGGCCTCGCCGCGCTCGTCGCCACGCGACGCAGGCGCTGACGGCGAGCTGAGACCTAAATGTAAGAACCTTTGGCGAGAACCGGTCCCAACCAAGGGCCGGTTTTTTGCTTGCATGCGACATTCACCCCGGTTAGATTGGAGAGGCTCGACCCCGGAGATCGTCCGGATGGTCGGGACGGGAGCGTGTTCGCGCCCCCGACAGCACGAGGGGAGTCCGGTGAGTCCGCCCGGTCGATGTGCATCCCACACCAGCGGAACTATCCGGCACGTGGCCGGTATCTTCTTCTCGGAGGACTCGCACGATGGAGTACGCAGGAAAGCGTGGGACGGGCCTGTTCGGGCGTCTAGGGATCTGGACGGTGTGTGTGTGTGTGTGGTGATCGGGTATCGGTCGACATCGGCTCAGGTCGGCATGGTCGAGCAGTGGTCGGCGCGCTACCCCCAGAACTTGGCCGTTCCATCCGCGCATGAGGTCCCCGTCGGCGTCGGGCTGAGTCAGGGCTCGGTGTTCACGGCCGCTTCGCGAGTGATCGAAAACGGCGCGCGCGTGTTTGCGATCACCGATCGCACCGATGCCGGGGCCCTGAACTCCGAGCTCCAGTGGCCGACGCTCGCCCGCCCGGGCCGGCAGTACACGCCAGTCGCCGCGGTCTTCGATACGGTGGCCACCAGCTACGCCGCCCGCGTGTTCATGACCGGCACCTTCACCACGCCCGAGGGCCACTTTCAGCCGATGACCATCGCCGCGCACATCCTCGAACCCGGCGACGGCCTTCAACTCACGTGGTCCAACCCCGGATTCGACCTGCCCGATGTTCTGGCCGACTGCGCGCCGGTCGCTATGCACTTGGGCGTCGGCCCCAACGAGGAATCGATGCTCGCGGTCCTCTGCCGCTGCACCGGAAGCCTCGGTTCCTTCAAGGCGTACGTGCTCGATATTACCGACGGAGAGGTCCTCGCCAAGGCTGAATGGACCGCCGCCGAGGGGACCCAGGACATTCCCATCGGCGTCAGCCTCGCCGGCCCGCGGATGTTCGTCGCCGTCGATCACCGCGACAGCCGCGGCGGGCAGACGGCGCGCGTGTTCCTGTTC
>JAEYVB010000343.1 GCA_023429345.1 Planctomycetota bacterium | reverse complement strand
CCACCAGCCCGGGCAGGGCCCGCTTGGTGATCCCGAAGCCGTACTTGGTCTCCCCCGCGACCCGCGGCCGGTGGGCCACCGGCATCTCAACGACGGTGAAACCCAGGTGCCGCGCGGTCACCGGGATGAACCGGTGCATCCCCGCGAACTCCAGGGGGATGCCGAGGGCGACCTCCCGCTTCATCACCCGCAGCGAGCAGCCCGTGTCGCGTATGGTGTCGCCCAGCACCCATCGCCGGAACTTGCGTCCGACGATCGATCCGACCCGGCGGACCGCGTTGTCCTTGCGCGCGTGCGAGCGGTCTCCCTGCACCATGTCTGCCCCGCGCCCCCCGGAGCCCTCCTGCATGAGGGTGATCATCTTCGGGATCTCGGCCGGGTCGTTCTGGAGGTCGGCGTCGAGCACGGCGATCAGCCGGCCGCGTGTCGCACGGAACCCCGCGTGGAAGGCCGCGGACTGCCCGTTCCCCCGGCCGGGGGGCGTCCGGGTCATGGCGATGCAGCGGAGCCACGGCCGGTCGGCCATGAGCCGACGCACCAGCGCCCGGGTTCCATCGGTGGAGCCGTCGTCGACGATGACAAACTCCCAGCGCAGGTCCGCCCCGGCGAGCGCCCGCTCCACCTGCATCACGAGTTCGCGCACGTTCTCCTCCTCGTTGTGCGCGGGCGCCACGACGGAAAGGTCCAGGGAATTCGCGGGGCTTGGGTCGGGATGGGGCATGGGGAGAGGAGTTTAGGGACGTTCTCTGCATCGGCTTCCCGGCCGCGGAGCGGCGAGAGAATGTGCCACGGCGGGCTCGGGCCCGCGTTGGGGGCCCTCGCCTCTCAGCCCCTATAGTCGACCATGTCCCTGAAACGTTCCGAAAACGTGGTCGGCCCGGCGGTGGTGCCGGTCAAGTTCATCCTCGAGGACCCGGAGGGCCTGACCGGCTCCTCCCAGCGTGAGCATGAGCTCAAGGCGTCCGTGGGCCAGCACCTTCTCGAGGTCGCTTGCGACCACGGGATCAACATCGAGCATGCCTGCGGCGGGGTCTGCGCCTGCTCCACCTGCCACATCTACGTCGAAGAGGGCATGGACAACCTCTCCGAATCGACCGAGGCCGAGGACGACCGCGTCGAGGAGGCCCCCGGCCTCCAGCGCAACAGCCGCCTTTCCTGCCAGTGCACTGTCGAGGGCAAGGGGCCCATCGTCGTGCGCGTCCCCTCCTGGAACCGCAACGCGGTCAAGGAAGATCCGCACTGATTTCCGCTGCCGCCGCCCGGCTGCGGCGAGGGGTCCCGGGGGGGCCGGGATGACCCGCGCCGACATAGCCGGTCGTGCGGCCGGTGCTTACCACGTGAGCATGAAGTCCAGCACCACGCGGTCGTTGAAGATATCCGCATCTTTGTTTGTCAGAGGGACCTCGTACACGCCGCCGATCGACGCGTGCGGGTTCAGCTTGATGCGCCCGCCGAAGCCAAGCGTGATCACGGTCGAGCCCGCCACATCGGTCGATCCAAGGTTGGTGTAGTCCAGGCCGCCGATCGGCAGCTCCGTGCGGTCCCCGTCCATCAGGTAGTGCAGCCCGTGCAGTTCGATCATCGGCGCGATACCCGGCGCAATTTCGTAGTCCGCGTGGATGTCCCACTGCAGGATGTTGTTGCCGTCATCGCCGTCGAACGGGATCCTGTCCGTCACGTTGGCCATGAGGCGCAGGTCCCCCCACCCCTTCGCGAAGCTCACGAACGGGCTCAACTCCTGCACGCCGCTCTGCAAAATGTCGTCGTCGCCGGTGTCGAACATGTAGCGGAACCCGACGGCCGCGAGGGTCTGGCTCTCCCGGTCTTCGTAGAAGACGTACTTCAGCCCCGCGCTCAGGGCGTTCCAGCCCTCTTCCTCGGGCAGGTTGTCCGCGTCGAGCCAGCTGTACCCGTCCTTGGTCGCGATGAACGCCAGCCGCTCGGTGATCGCCAGCCGCGCCTGCACCGCCGCGATAGTCAGGTCGCCGCCGCCCAGCACGCTTCCCTCGGGGAACGTGTGCCGCAGGTACAGGAACCGGACGCCCGACTCGTTCGTAGGCGGCTCGAAGTAGCACGGGTTCCCGACGGGGTTGTAGAACCCCTCGTACCCCCGAAGGCCTGAAAGGAAGCCGGGCCACAGCACCTCGGGGTCCGAGTGCCAGCGTTCGTCGCCGAGCACATAGCCCAAGGGTTTCGACGGGCCTGCCTCCGGCGCTGGGTTCGCCCCCGGTTGCTGACCGACGACCGCCGCGAGGACCGGAACGAGCACTGTCAACATAGGACACACCTCTCGGGAAAGGGGACTGCCGCGCGCGGTCCACGCGGACGCACGCGAGATCTATCTACCCACGGGCACCGCCCGGATGGTGGCGGGACGGCCCGGCACCGCCCGTATGCCGGTGGTTTCCCCGCGCCGACGCGGGCGATCGCGGTGGAATCCCTGTGCCACTACCATGAGTTATCCACCGGAGTACCCCGATGCACCGCGCTCTCTTCTTCGCCGTCCTTTCGGGCCTCGCCCTCTCCATGGGCGCCTGTGACCGCGGCCCCGATGCCGCGACCCAGGCCGAACTGGAGAAGCTCCGCGCCGAGAACGCCGCCCTGGCGCAGCGGGCCGAGGCGGAATCGTCCGACCGGACGGGCGACAAGACCCAGATCACGCAGCTCGCGCAGCAACTCAAGGATGCCGCGGACCGCGTCACCGACCTCACGCGCGAGCTCACCTCAGCCAAGGAGCTCCGGGAGGCGGCCGCCGCCCGCTATGAGTCGCTCGTCCTCGAACTCGACGAGGCCAGGTCGCAGATCGCGGACCTTCAAGGCGCCCTGTCCAGAACCACGCAGGAGGCGCAGGCCGCGGTCCAGCGGTACGAGTCGGAACTGGCCTCGCTCCGCGACCAGGTGACCGACCTCCAGGCCAAGCTCGCGGAGGCCCTGCGCTCCCTGAACACCCCCGGCCGCCTCCGCGATCTCCTGCCCGGCCAGAATCCGCCGCCCCCTCCTTGAAGCGTGGCGGGCGTCCCTTGCTTCACCTCTCCCGCCTACGCTTCCCCTTCCCCCACGGGCCCTTCCCACCAGGCCCGTGTTGTTCGTTTTGCAGGACCGCCCGCGGGAACCGCCACGCATGTCGACCCCAACCCCGCTCCCCCATCACGAAGTCATCCCCATCCTCGACTTCGGCTCGCAGACCGCCCAGCTCATCGCCCGCCGCGTGCGCGAGGCCGGCGCCTTTTCGCTCCTGGTTCATCCCTCCACGCCCGCCGCCGAGCTGAAGAAACTCAACCCCAAGGGCCTGATCCTTTCCGGCGGTCCCTCCAGCGTTTACGAGCCCGGCGCGCCCACCTGCGATCCCGCGGTCTTTGACCTCGGCGTCCCGGTGCTGGGCATCTGCTACGGCATGCAGCTCGCCGCCCACCTGCTCGGGGGCAAGGTCGAGCCCGCCAGCCGCCGCGAGTTCGGTCGCGCCAGCCTCCACATCACGGACCGCTCCGACCTGCTGCACGCCATACCGGAGAAGACCACGGTCTGGATGTCCCACGGGGACCAGGTCTCGGGGAACGGGGACCAGTTCCAGACCCTCGCCAGCACCCCGACCTGCCCGAACGCGGTGGTCCGCATGAACCCCGCGGCCAAGGGGGCCTCGGGCCGCACGTTCTACGGCGTGCAGTTCCACCCCGAGGTCACGCACACGCCGCACGGCGTCGAGATCCTCCAGAACTTTCTCTACAACATCTGCAAATGCGCGGGCTCGTGGAAGATGTCCGACTACGCGAAGACCGCCGCGGAACGCGTCCGCGAGCAGGTCGGCCCCGCCGGGCGCGTCGTGTGCGGCCTCTCCGGCGGCGTCGATTCTTCGGTGGCGGCCGCCCTGATCCAAACCGCCATCGGGGACCGCCTCACGTGCGTGTTCGTGGATACCGGCCTGCTGCGGAAGAACGAGCGCGAGCTGGTCGAGACGACGTTCCGCGATCACTTCGCGATCGATCTGCGCGTGGTGGATGCGGCCGAACGCTTCCTGGCCGATCTCGCGGGCATCAGCGAGCCGCAGGAGAAGCGCCGGCGGATCGGCCATCGCTTCATCGACGTGTTCCGGGAGAGCGCCGCCGAGATCAAGGCGTCGCACGGGGAGGTGAAGTTCCTCGCCCAGGGCACGCTCTACCCGGACGTCATCGAGTCCGGCCACGGCTACGCGGGCCAGTCCGCGGGCATCAAGCT
>JAEYVB010000320.1 GCA_023429345.1 Planctomycetota bacterium | reverse complement strand
GCCTACGGGGGTGGGCGGGGGCGATTTGCGGATCCCGCGGGGCGGAAACCCGGGTGAGGGGGCGTGGCGCAGGCCTCCGGGGCGGGTGCTTTCCGCTAAACTCCCGCCAGGCCCCGAGCACCCGGTGCGTCGGGGGCCTGCACAGGGAAGTGCCCTTTCACATGACGAAAACCAGCCCCATCGTCCCTACCGCGCCCGGCAAACCCCTTTCCAGCACCTCCGATACCGCCCCCGGGACGAGCAACGGCGCCCGGCCGCAAGCCGCCACTCAGGTGAAGAACTTCGTCCTGGACACGAACGTCCTGCTGCACAACCCCAACGCGGTGTTTGTGTTCCAAGAGCACAACGTCGTCATCCCGTTCACGGTGATCGAAGAGCTCGATCGCATGAAGCGGAAGGATGACGACCTGGGGCGGAACGCCCGCGAGTGCATCCGGCACCTGGACCGCCTGCGCGACCGTGGCAGCCTGACCGAGGGCGTGACCTGGGGACTGGCCAGCCCCACGGTGGGCCAGGGCGGCTCCGGAGGGGCGACCGGGACGATCCGCATCGACATCAAGGACCACACGCGCCCCGGCGTGCTGCACGAGGACACCCCGGACAACCGCATCATCGCGGTCGCCTGGGACCTGCACAAGCAGGGGCTGCGCACGATCTTCGTCAGCAAGGACATCTCGGCGCGGATCAAGAGCGACTCGCTGGGGATCCCGACCGAGGACTTCGAGAACCAGAAGGTCGACGCGGACCATCTGTACAACGGCTATCTCACGCTGGAGACCGACGGGCCGACGATTGACGAGATGTACCGCGACCGCATGCTGCCGCTGGAACGTCTGAGCGAGGCGCTCACGGCGACGACCGGCGACGGGCAGAGCTACAAGCGGGAGATGACGCCGAACCAGTTCGCGGTCCTGAAGGACAAGGACGACGAGAACCACACCGGCCTTGGACGGCGCCTGGCGGATACGGATGCGCTCATCCCCGTCACGGGCCCCCGCAAGCCGGTCTTCGGCATCATGGCCCGGAACGTCCAGCAGACGATGGCGCTCGACCTCCTGCTCGACGACGAGATCAAGTTCCTGACGCTCCTGGGCTCGGCGGGCACCGGCAAGACGCTGGTCGCGCTCGCGGCGGGGATGAACAAGGTGTTCAACGAGGAGCGGTACGACAAGCTGCTGGTGGCGCGCCCGATCATGCCCCTGGGACGCGACATCGGCTACCTGCCCGGCGACAAGGACGAGAAGCTGGGCGCGTGGATGCAGCCGATCTTCGACAACCTCGCCTACCTGCTCTCCACCCGCGGCAGCCACATCCAGAACGCCGAGAGCCACTCGACCGAGCAGCGCGTGCAGAAGTTGATGGCGGACGGGAAGGTGGTCCTGGAACCCCTGACCTATATCCGCGGCCGCAGCATCCCGCACCAGTTCATCATCGTGGATGAGGCCCAGAACCTGACGCCGCACGAGGTAAAGACGATCGTGAGCCGCGTAGGGGAGGGGACCAAGATCGTGCTCACGGGCGACATCGGGCAGATCGACAACCCGTACCTGGACCAGTCGAGCAACGGCCTGGCGTACGCGGTGGAGCGGATGAAGGGCGTCTCGATCGCGGGGCACGTCACGCTGGCCAGGAGCGAGCGGAGCGAACTGGCGAGCCTGGCGGCGAGCCGGCTGTGAGCAGCAACGTTTGGGGAGTAACGCAAAAGAGGGCCGGCCCCTGCGGGACCGGCCCTCGGTATGTTCGTCAGTATCGTGTCCGTCGCGACCGCTCGATCAGGGGCAGCCCTGGGCGAAGGTCTGGAGGAAGCAGGTGAAGTCGGCGACGTTGAGGACCGGGGCCGCCGTGCTCTGGTCGCAGTTGGCGTAGCTCTCGCCCGCCGCGAAGCGTTGCAGGAAGCAGGTAAAGTCGGCCACGTTCAGGACCGGGGCCGCGGTGCTGTCGTCGCAGTTGGCGTAGCAGGCGGCGGGCGCGCCGGTCATGGTGACGTTGTCGATCATGCCGCGGATGGTGGTGTAGTCCCCGTTGAGCCACGAGAAGATTCGGACCGAATCAAACCCGCCGGGGTGGGCGACGCTCAGATGGATGGCCGCGGGGTTGTCGCGCCCGGGGTCGACGCCCGCGACGACGAAGGAAGTGGTGCCGACGACCTGTCCCCCGAGCAGCGCCTCGAGCGTTACCGTGATCCCGCCCCACGGGCCGTTCTCGTAGTAGATCAGGTCGAGGTCGCACTGGTTCATGGTGCCGGCGGGCGTGATGGTCGCGGTGGCGAGCGGCCCGATCGTCAGGTTGGGCCCGCCGATATAGGCCAGGCCGAACGTGAGCGTGTTGGGCGACGAGATGAACGCCGGGAACTCGTTGGCCGCGAAGGTCGCGTCCTCGACGATCGCCAGCGTGCCGTTGTCCGGCGGCGTGAAGGGGATGCCATCGGGATAAAAACCGTTGACGGTGTTGATGTCCGAGAACGTCATGCCCCCGGACGTGAAGGTCTCGCCGTGGAAGCCCTCGGTCTCATTGTCGAAATGGGCGACCTGGGCCGCGGCCGGCAGAGCGCATGCGGCGACGGTCCCGGCCAGGAAAAACGCACGAATCGGATTCATCGGGGCAACTCCTTTGTATCCCTCGTTCTGCTGCGGGCAAGGGTACGCCGGGCGCAGGGCCGCGGTTGCGTAGGGACGATTCCGGGGCGAAGTTCCGGACGGAAACCTACTATCGCACGTGCTGATCCTCACCGTTCTTCAGGGCCCCGACAAGGGGCGTAAGTACGAGCTCCCCGACCACGAGCCGCAGCTTATCGGGCGGTCGTCGGAAGCGCTCCCGATCAACGACAACACGGTGAGCCGCCGGCACGCGGAGCTTACGCCCGACGACCCACCCGGCGTGTGGTGGATCCGCGACCTGCACAGCCAGAACGGGACGTACGTCAACGGCGTGCGCATCACGGACCGGACGAGGCTGAAGCCCGGCGACCAGATCCGCACCGGATCGAGCCTCTTTGTGTTCGGGCAGGCCGAACCGGGCGAAGAGAAGGATGTGATCCGCCTCCTGTCGCCGGACCTGCTGGATGTGGAGATCGAGCGGACGCTCACGAGCAACGAGGACTCGGTGATCCTCGCCGAGCCCGAGCCCAGCAAGGCGGCGGTCGACCACCTGCGGGTTATCTACCGGCTCACGACCATCACGACGCAGGGGCTCTCCCGGCAGGACCTCCTGCGGAAGGTGCTGGAGCTGGTGTTCAACGAGTTCAAGCCCGAACGGGGCTGCATCATGCTGGGGACGATGAACGACCAGGACCCCATGCGCCCGGCGGTGATCAAGTACTGCCGGACGCCGCTCGACAGGGACGACGCGAACATCAACATCTCCAAGACGATCCTGCAGCACGCCGTGAAGGGCGCCGAGGGTGTGCTCTCGACCAACGCGATGAGCGACCCGCGCTTCCAGGCCGGCGACAGCGTGCAGCGGATGCGGATCCGCTCGGCGATCTGCTCGCCCATCCGCTTCCGGGACCGGACCTACGGGGCGATCTACATCGACTCCTCGATCGCGAACTACACCTTCACCCCGGAGCAGCTGGCCCTGATGAACGCCATCGGGCAGCACACGGGCCTCGCGCTCGCCACCAACGAGCTGTACGCCCAGAAGCTCCAGACCGAGCGCCTGGCGGCGATCGGCGAGACGGTGGCGCAGCTCTCCCACGCCATCAAAAACATCCTCCAGGGCCTCCGCGGCGGCGCGGATGTCGTCGAGATGGGCCTCAACAAGGACGACCTCAAGATCGCCAAGGGCGGGTGGGACATCCTGAAGCGGAACCTCGACCGCATCGTCGGTCTCACGCTGAACATGCTGGCGTTCTCGCGGCACCGGCAGGTGGAGTTCGAGCTCACCCCGCTCGGCCCGCTGCTCGAAGAGTGCGCGCAGCTCCTCGAGCCGCAGACCAACGCGAAGGGCGCAGCGCTCCTGATCGACCACGACCCGGAGATGCCCCCGATCCCGATCGACGCCAGCCTCATGCACCAGGCGATGATGAACCTCATGACCAACGCCGTGGAGGCCGTCGAGGCCGGCAAGGGCATCGTGACGGTGCGGACCACCTACCACGCGGCCCACGCACGCGGCGAGGGGTCGCCGGCCTCCGTCGAGATCGCCGTGATCGACAACGGCCCCGGCATCCCCAAGGACCGCATGGGGCGGCTCTTCGAACCCTTCCACACGACCAAGGGCACCCGCGGGACCGGCCTCGGCCTGGCCGTCACCAAGCGCGTCGTCGAGGAGCACGCGGGACGCATCCGCGTCGAGAGCGTCGAGGGTCAGGGCGCCACCTTCCGTCTCATCCTCCCCGCCGATACCAGCAAGATCATCGACCCCAGCGAGACCGCCACGAGCAAGCCGACCGCGGCCGAGCTGGAGCGCGGGCTCTAACGGCCGGGGAGGACCAGGAGAGAGCGCGGACCGATCCCGCTTTCTCTGGTTATTAGGCAACAGTTCGGGGTTTTAGCTCGCCTCTTTCCAGTTTGAACCCGGAATCCCGGTTTGAACTGAAACGCGGGCATCATTTGTCCGTACAAGATAGTGTAGACTAACAA
>JAEYVB010000150.1 GCA_023429345.1 Planctomycetota bacterium | reverse complement strand
GCACCGCCCTGGACGACGACGAGCTCGCCGCCTACATCGCCCTCGTCCAGTTCGCCTTCACCGAGGGCGAGCCGCAGGCCTACGCCGTGCCCCTGGCGCTGGCCGGCCCCGAGCGCGCCGCCCGGCTCCAGGCCCTCGCCGGCGGCCCCGCCCCCTACGCGCGCGTGACCAACGCCGAGACCGGCGAGGTCCGCATCCTCTACGACGCCATGATCGACCCCGCCTTCCCCGCCGCCCTCCTCCACGCCATCGCCCGCCGCCGCGAGTTCAAGGGCGCAACCGGCGTGCTCGAGGGTGTCCCGGGCGCCCTCGCCTCCCGGCGCGAGCTGCTCGAGGCCGAAGCCCTCGAGGCCCGGACCACCCGCACCGAGCAGAGCAACACCTCCGTTTTCTTCGGCGAGCGCTACATGCTCAAGCTCTTTCGCAGGCTGGAGCCCGGGATGAACCCCGACCTCGAGATCGGCCGGTTCCTCACCGAGGTCTCCCGCTTCGAGCACACGCCCGCCCTGGCCGGCTCCCTCCAGTTCGGCCACGGGACCGGCCAGCCGCAGACCGTCGCCATGCTCCAGCAGTACGTGCCGAACCAGGGCGACGCATGGTCCTACACGCTCGACCAGCTCGGCCAGTTCTACGAGTGCGTGCTGGCCGGCGCCGGCGAGCGCAGGCCCCCCATCTCCGGGGCCGCAACGCCGCTCGACCTCCTCGCCGGTCCACCCCCCGAGCTCGCCTGCGACATGTTCGGCCATTACCTCCAGTCCGCCGCCCTCCTGGGCCGGCGCACCGCGGAGATGCACCTCGCCCTCGCCCGTGGGACCGACAAGGCCTTCGCCCCCGAGCCCTTCACCCAGCTCTACCAGCGATCCCTCTACCAGAGCCTCCGCACCGCCGCCCGGCAGACGTTCTCCATGCTGCGCCGGTTCATGCGCGAGGTCCCCCCCGACCTGCGGGCCCTCATCGAGCCGGTCCTCGCCCGCGAGGCCGAGGTGATCGAGGCCTACCACCACGTGACGACCCGCGCCATCCGCGTCGACCGCATCCGACACCACGGCGACTACCACCTCGGCCAGGTCCTCTACACCGGCCGCGACTTCATGATCATCGACTTCGAGGGCGAGCCCGCACGCCCCCTCGACGAGCGCCGCCTCAAGCGCTGCGTCCTCCGCGATATCGCCGGCATGCTCCGCTCCTTCGAGTACGCCGCTTTCGTCGGTCTCTACCTGCAGACCGAGAAAGGCTCCCTGCCGAGCGCCGAAACCGCCGCCGCGCCGCTGGAAGAATGGGCCGCCTTCTGGAGCGACTGGTCCGGCGCGGAGTTCCTCCGCAGTTACCTGGAGCACACCAGCGCCGCCCCCTTCCTCCCGCGGGAACGGGACGACCTCGCCCTTCTGCTCCGCGTGTTCCTCCTCGAAAAAGCGATCTACGAGCTCGCGTACGAACTGAACCACCGGCCCACGTGGCTGCGCATCCCGCTCCGCGGCATCGCGCGGCTGCTCAGCACGGGCTCATAGCAAGGAGGCCGGAATGGCCCGAGACACCCACGCCGGGCGGCAATCATCCAGGCCCCGCCCACCCGAGACCGCCCCCCCCGCCCCCCCCGCAGCGCCCGCCCCGCGCGCCGCCAGCATCCTCACCGACGTCGACCTCCACCTCTTCAACGAGGGCACGCACTACCGCCTCTACGAGCGCCTCGGCGCCCACCCGCGTCACGGAGGCACCCACTTCGCCGTCTGGGCGCCCAACGCCGAGTACGTCTCCGTCGTCGGGGATTTCAACGGCTGGGACGCCGGCAAAAACCCTCTCGCCGTCCGCGGCCATTCCGGCATCTGGGAGGGCCATGTCCCCGGCGTCGGACCCGGCGCGGTCTACAAGTACCACATCGCCTCCCGCCACCTCGGCTACAAGGTCAACAAGGCCGACCCCTTCGGCTTCCTGCACGAGATGCCCCCCAGGACCGCCTCCGTCGTCCACGCTCTCGACCACGCCTGGAACGACGCCGAATGGATGCGCACCCGCCACTCGCGCAACTCCCTCAAGGCCCCCATGTCCATCTACGAGCTGCACGCCGGCTCCTGGGCCCGCGTCGCCGACGATAACTGGCGCTCCCTCAGCTACCGCGAGCTCGCCCACCGCCTCGCCGACTACCTGACCAGGCTCAACTTCACCCACGTCGAGCTCATGCCCATCATGGAGCACCCCTTCTTCGGCTCCTGGGGCTACCAGACCACCGGCTACTTCGCCCCCACCAGCCGCTTCGGCTCCCCGCAGGACCTGATGTACCTGATCGACCACCTCCACCAGAGCGGCATCGGCGTCATCCTCGACTGGGTCCCCTCGCACTTCCCGAACGACGAGCACGGCCTCGCCTACTTCGACGGCACGCACCTCTTCGAGCACTCCGACCCCCGCCAGGGCTTCCACCCCGACTGGCAGTCCGCCATCTTCAACTACGGCCGCAACGAGATCCGCGCCTTCCTCATCAGCTCCGCCTACTTCTGGCTCGACAAGTACCACATCGACGGCATCCGCGTCGACGCCGTCGCCTCCATGCTCTACCTCGACTACTCGCGCAAGGCCGGCGAGTGGATCCCCAACAAGTACGGCGGCAACGAGAACATCGAGGCCATCGAGTTCCTCCGCCAGTTCAACGCCGCCGTCTACGCCGCCTACCCCGACGTCCAGACCATCGCCGAAGAATCTACCGCCTGGCCCGGCGTCTCCCGCCCCACCTACGTCGGCGGCCTCGGCTTCGGCCTCAAGTGGGACATGGGCTGGATGCATGACACCCTCAAGTACATGGCCCAGGACCCCGTCCACCGCAAGTACCACCACGGCCAGATCACCTTCCGCGGCCTCTACATGTTCACCGAGAACTACGTCCTCCCCCTCTCCCACGACGAGGTCGTCCACGGCAAGGGCTCCCTCCTCGACAAGATGCCCGGGGACCTCTGGCAGAAGTTCGCCAACCTACGCCTCCTGCTCGCCTACCAGTGGTCCCAGCCCGGGAAAAAGCTCCTCTTCCAGGGCGGCGAGATCGGCCAGTGGGGGGAGTGGAACCACGACGCCCAGCTCGACTGGGGCCTCGCCGACGCCACCATGCACCAGGGCCTCCTCCGCTGCACCGAGCGCCTCAACCACCTGTACCGCGACGAGCCCGCCCTCCACGTCCACGACTGCGACCCGGCCGGCTTCCAGTGGCTCGACGCCAGCGACCACGAGCACAGCGTCCTCAGCTACCTCCGCAAGGGCGATACCCCCGAGGATGTCGTCGCCTGCGTCTTCAACTTCACCCCCGTGCCCCGCCCCAACTACCGAATCGGCTGCCCCGCCGGCGGCACGTGGCTCGAAGCCTTCAACAGCGACGCCACCGAGTACGGTGGCAGCGGCCAGGGCAACCTCGGTCAGGTCGAGGCCGCCCCCGTCCGGTACCACGGCCAGCAATGGTCCCTCACACTGACGTTGCCTCCCCTGGGCGCAGTCTTCCTCCGACCCAGGAAGTAGCCGTCGCCTTCCGAGCTCCCATATCCCCGGGACCTATCTGCCATGGGCCCCTACCATCCCCCATGGCCGAGGAGAGCTCCATCCAGGTCAACTTCGGGAAGTTCATGGCCCTCTTCCCGCTCAACAGCGTCCTGCTCCTCCCGCAGCAGGTCGTCCCACTCCACATCCACGAGCCCCGCTACATCCAGATGGTCGAGCAGGCCCTCGACGCCTCCGGCCAGATAGCCATGGCCGTCTTCGAAGGCGACGAGTGGAAGCACAACTACCACGGCCGTCCCAGGCTCCGCCCCGCCGTCTGCATCGGCCAGATCCTCCGCCACGAGAAGCTCCCGGACGGCAAGTACAACATCCTCCTGCAGGGCATCTGCCGCGCCCGCATTGTTGAGGAGGCCGACCCCTGCGATGTCCGCCTCTACCGCGAGGCCCTGCTCGAGCCCGTCGGCGTCGACGACGGCGAGGAGTACAAGCTCTACGGCGTCCGCGAGCGCCTCACCGAGCTCCTCGAAGAAGGCCCCCTCTCCCAGCTCAGCCACGCCAACTGGGTCGTCGAACGCATCCGCGACGAGGAGATCCCCATCGGCGTCATCCTCGAGCTCGTCTCCTTCGCCCTCCCCACCCGACGCGAGATGCGCTACAGGCTCCTCGCCGAAGCCGACGTCGCCGAGCGCGCCGACCTCATCGAGCACGAGCTCATCGGCCTCCAGCACATGGTCCGCCTCGCCTCCGCCCAGCACCCCGAGGCCTGGCCCAAGGGCGTCAGCTGGAACTAGCCTCACGTCTTCGTGATGCGCGTCCGACGCCGGAGCCGCCCCAGAACCTCCGTATCCGGCAGCGGCCCGCGAACCACTTCTTCGGCCGGCCCCTGCTCCCGCCGCTCCGCCCGCCGCGGCCGCGCCGCCCCGCAAAGCCCCTCCAGCAGCCGCTCCGCATCGATCCAGTTCTGGGCATCATCCCCTGCACGCTCCGTCCAGATCGCGTGCGCCAGGACCGCCGTCAGGGCCCTGGTCACATCGCACCCGGGGTGCCCCTCCGCCAGTTTCTCCAGCACGATCCGCACGCACGGCCCCGATCCCTCCGCCGCCGGCTCCACCCGGAGCGCCGGCCGATCTCCAGGCTGCGTGTCCCCGCGCGAAGCCTCTTCCGAAGTCCGCTTGCGGCCGGCGTGGATTCCGTTCTTTGACGCCATCGAAGCCCCCTTGCCCCCGCCGTCCCCCAACCGAAAACGCATCGTATCCGTCCGCGCTCCGGCCGCGGCCAAGCCACCGTTAATCCAAGACGTCCCGGGGCCGACCCCGCAACTCGGAATGAAATCAGATCCGGCCCGTCGACTTCCGCGCCACCCGCAGCTTCGCCCGCGCAAACGCCCGGTCCTTCTCGCGGCGCTGGTGCGCCGCCGTGCGTGAGGGCCCCGCCTCCGGCAGCGTCCGCCCCTCGATCTCCTGGAGCTCGTTCTGCGCCGCCCCCGCATCGATCGACTCCACGGATACCGCCCGCGTCGCCAGGATGGTCAGCCGGTTGTTCACCATCTGCACAAACCCGTCCTCGACCAGGAACGAGCGGCTCCCGCCCTTGGCCCCCTCCCGATCCGGAAAATCCAGCCGCAGCTCGCCCACCCCCAGCTTCGCCACGATGGGCGCCCGCGACGGCATCACGCCAAACAGCCCGTCCCACCCGGGAACGGACGCGTACGTCACATCCTCGTCCAGAATCTTGGCGACCGGGGTGATCAGGCGGCAGCGGAAGGTCTTGGCGGCCAAGGCGGTGGCTCCGGGGGCTTAGACTGCGTCGCACAGACGCAAGTGCAGGCGGCGAAAAGTGGGCGGGATGATAGCCCCGCCCCTCTCAACCGGCACCCCCCGCGGCCCCCTCGCGGACACCCTCACAGGCGCCCCAGATAAGCTACCCCCGACC
>JAEYVB010000146.1 GCA_023429345.1 Planctomycetota bacterium | reverse complement strand
TAGCGAGTATCCGCCTCCCCGAACTGCAGCCCCGACATGGTGTCGAACGTGGGCGACTCGGTCGCGGTCGTCTGCCGCGCCCGGATGGCAGGCTCGAGATCGATCGGTACCAGGGACCGGCTTTTGGCGAGCTCGCCCTCGCCCCAGCGCACTTCGAAGCCGACGTGCATCCCCCGCTCGAACTCGTCCACCGCCTGAAGTTCCACGCGGTCGTAGAGCTCGTACTCCCGCGCCGCCTCCTCCCCCGCCGCCCGGGCGCGCAGCGCCAGCTCCCGGTCGAACCGCGACCGGAACTGCCACTCGCGTACGGTCAGCACCGCGAGGAACAGGAGCGCATTGACGGCCGCGGCCACCGCCGCGAGTTTCAGCGCCAGCTTGAACCGAAGCCGTCCACGGGAGGGGAACATGGGGAAACCCTCGGCGCCGCCTCAGTTCGGCTTCTGATCGCTGAACACATAGCCGGTGCCGATGACGGTGTGGATCAGGGCGGTGTCGAAGCCCTTGTCGATCTTGCGCCGCAGCATCGAAACATACACGTCGATGACGTTGCTCGTCGGCTCGAAGTTCATGTCCCAGACGTGCTCGCCGATCGAGGTCCGGGTCAGCACCCGCCCGGCGTTGCGGACGAAATACTCCAGGAGCGCGAACTCCTTGGCCGTCAGGCTGATGGGCTCATCGCCACGCTTCACCGTGCGGCGCGTGAGGTCCAGCTCCACATCCCGGTACCGCAGCACGCTGGACTCGGCCGCCTTCCCGCGCCGCAGCAGCGCCCGGGCCCGGGCCAGCAGCTCGTCGAACTCGAAGGGCTTCGTCAGGTAGTCGTCCGCCCCCGCGTTCAGGCCCGAGACCTTGTCCGTCGTCGCCGACAGCGCGGTCAGCATCAGGATCGGCGTCGCCACCCCGCGGCGGCGGAGGGCCTTGCACACGTCCACCCCGTCCCGGTCGGGGAGCATGACGTCCAGCACGATCAGGTCGTACGGCTGCATCGCCGCCGATTCCTCGCCCTGGAACCCGGTGTGCGTCACATCCACCGCGTAGCCCTGCTCGGTGAATCCCTGACGAAGGGTCGCCGCGATCTTCGGATTGTCTTCGATTACCAGCACTCGCACGATTTCGCCTTTCGAGGTCGGATCAGCCCCCTCCGAGGGGTTGGTCAACGGCTGCGACATCGGAAGCCTGCTGGCACGCTCCGCTTTCTGCGCCTTCTGCGCGGGCGGGGAGACGGTGTCCATGCGACCCGGTACTGCACTCGGCGTCGTGGTCACGGTGCCCTGGGCTCTCGTCGGATCCGGAGACGGGGTGAGTTTCTTGGCGATCATTGGGAGACTCCCTCTTGGACGCGTCAAGCGCCCGGGTGATTTCATCTCGCGGCTTTGTTGGCTGCAAGGCTGGACGCGAACATCACCAGCGCCCGCTTGACCAGCGGAGACCGCAACAGCTTCCTTGACTGACCCCCCAGGCGACGCACCCGGGAGGGGTTGCTCAGCAGATACCCCACCGCCGCGGCGCCCGCGGCCAGCAGGATGGCCCGCCCCGCCCGCGGCACCGCGGGGGGCTCCGGGGGCGGCGTCAGGAGCAGGCGCTTCGCCTCCTCCACGCTCATCGCACCCCCGCTCGACCGTTCCATAGTCATGTGATCCATGCTTGCTCGGTCCGATCCACGTTCTCGATTCAGGCCGCCAGTCTGGAGGTTGCCCGTGCCAGGACAACCCCGAGAATCAGGCACACGCCGGCGCACACCAGGTACGCCCACGACGGGTGCAGTCCGAAGGGCGTCGGCGCCGACCACGCCGAAACCGCCCAGAATATCGCCGCCAGCACCAGACCGAATCCCGCCAACATCATCGCCAGCGACGCGACAATCCCCGCGATCACGACGGCCAGCCGGACGGCCGACCGCTTCAGGGCCCGGCCCTCGGCCTCCGCGAGGTTCGCGGTGGCCACCAGGAGGTGCCGCACGCGCCCCAGAATGCCTACCTCCGACGGGCGATGACGCCCAGCAGCAATCCACTCACGAAGGCGATCCCGACCGACCGCAGCGGCCGTTCCTCGATCTCCTGCTGAACCCGGTCCACGACCTCCCGCCCGCGGCTGTTCAGGTCCCCGTACGCCGACTCGAACTGATCCAGCCGGCTCCGCGCCGCCGTGGAGAGGCGCTCCCTCGCGTCGCCGGCCTGCACTTTTCCCGCGTTGACGGCGCTCCCGATCAACGCCGAGAGATCGGCCCGCAGCGCCGCCAGGTCGGACTTGATCGTCTCGACATCACGCCGCACATCGGCGCTGCCCGTCGCCGCAGCGCCGGGCGTTGACTCGGGGTTGACTCTGCCTTCCTGAACCATTCACCGTCTCCTTGCCGTCAGTCGTTCTCGCGCGTGCCGCGCCGATTCAGCGATCGCGCCGGGGCTGGTCCCCGCTCACGCGCGTTTCCGAGGCCGGCACCCGGGCCGTCCCCGACGATGACTCGTGCCCGGTCACCGTCGTCGGCCGCTCCGGCCGACGTTCTGTTTCGCGGCGGTCGTTCCCGTCGGGCTCCCCCCCGAAGAGCCCGCCCAGCAACCCGCCGCCCTTTACGCGGATGTTGTTGTGGACATCCCGGACGCCCCAGATGGAGTCCGCCACATCCTCGATCCGGTGCTTGATGTGCCGGCTCTCAACCGTGCCCTTCAGCGACACCACGCCGCCGTGAACCTCAATCTCGACATCGCTCGCGTCGATCTCCGGGTTCTGGACGATCCGCTCGCAGACCTCCTCACGCAACCGGGCATCGCTCCGCTCGTACCCCTTGGGCCCCCGCCGCTGGCGCTCGCCGCCGGTTTCGCCACCCCACCCGCCATACGCCTGGCTGCCGTACGCGGCCGCGCCGTACCCGCCGCCCGAAGCGCCCTGGGTGTGGTACGCCTGGGCCTGCCCCTGCCCGCCATACCCCTGCGAGCCGTACCCCTGCGGACCGTGCTGCTCCCCCTGCACGGGCCACTCCGCGCCCTGATCGGAAGATCCGCGATGCCAACCCGGACCGCGGTAACCGGGGCCGCCGCCGTAGGGGCCCGCATTCGTCGGAAACTGGCCGTACCCGCCGGTCTGCCCTGCGCCGTAGCTCGCCCCACCGTACCCCTGCTGACCCTGGCCGTACGCGGGGTTCGCTTGCCACGCGCCGCCCGAGTGTTGCCCGTAGCCGCGCTGCCCCTGACCCCAGCCGCCCTGCATCCCCTGGAATGATCCGGGTTCCCCCTGAGCCCCCTGCGAGCCGTGGCCGCCGTACGTGCCGAACTGCTGCCCGTACTGCTGTGAACCGTAACCGCCGTAGCCAGTCCCGTAGCCCTGTCCGGAATAGGCCCCGTAGCCCTGTCCGCCCGCCCCCTGCGAGCCGAAGCCGCCGCTCCCGTACCCCTGCCCCGGATAGCCGCCGGCGCCGCCGTACCACCCCGAGCTGCTGTACCCGCCCGTGGCGCCGCCGTAACCGCCCGTCGGGCCGCCGAACGCCTGACCGCCGAAGCCCCCACCCCAGGGCTCCGCATGGCCACGAGCGCCCGGTTGCTGCGCCTGCCCCCATTCACGCTGCCCCCGCCCGCCGCGTCCAGTCTCCGAGCGCTCTTCCCGGTTCATGATCGTCTCCCCATGATGCGTGAATCGCGACGCCTCAAACTGCCCAGATTAGCGGGCCCGGAAGGTCGCGCAGGGCGATTACCCCCGCTCCCGTCCGCAGTTCCGCGGCACAGAGCCAAGTCTGGACCGGCGGGCTGAATGAACTCTGAATTCGCTGTGAGGGGCATCTCACGGTTCCGGGCGTCTGCCGCAGGGGGGTCATGGTTACAGGACCCACCACTTTCATCTCGTGGGCTGAGGAGATGATGAAAGGGGCATTAAATGAAAATCATGCCCATACACAGCCCGTCCGTGGGACCGACAACACCCGATGCGCCATGCCCTCGCCATCGATCCCACGCCGTGCCCATCGGCCGAATTGCCACACCGACGGCCGAGGTCTATGGTTCGGGCCCTTCGGACAGCCGTCCGAAGCCGGGCGTGT
>JAEYVB010000183.1 GCA_023429345.1 Planctomycetota bacterium | reverse complement strand
GGGCATCCCGGCCCGGCCGGGCATGGCGCAGACGCCCCCGGACCGCCAGACGATCACCGCGACCGACCTGTCGGCCGAGCAGCTCCAGGGCCTGGCGGCGTACGTGGAGGCCGCCTTCCAGCGGCTGCCGCGGCCGGAGCCCAAGGAGATCCGCGCCGGGCGCGACATGCTGCTCAGCCCATTGCGCGAGCGGGAGATCTCCTTCCGCTTCCGGCAGGAGTACAGCAACCTCATCGTCCCGCGGCTGCGCGAGCTGCCCACCGACAGCGAGGTCCACACGATCAACATGCTGCTCATCGCCGGGCAGCTCGCCACCCAGGAATCGACGGCTTTGGCCGAGGCCCGGCTCGAGGATGAGTCGGCGCCCGTCCGCTTCGCGGCCCTGGCCGGCATGGGGAGGGCCTTCGACGCGGTCGCGGGGAGCAGCCCGGCGATCACCGCGGACCGCGCGGCCGCGCTGATCCGCGCGGTCGGCGGTCGCATCCAGAAGGAGCCCTCGAACCTGGTGATGGACGCCGCGGTGCGGGCGCTCCTGAGCGCGATGGCGATCGAGAAGGCCAACTTCGACGTGCGCCCGGCGGCCTTTTCCGCCCTGGTGGACAACATGAGCGCCCGACTCCGCGAGGCCGGCGCAGCGCCGCACGATCCCGAGATGGTCGTCCCCGCCGTCCGGGCCGGTCAGGCCACCCGCGACGCCCTCGCCGTCGCCGGCCCCCGGGCCCTGAGCTCGGCGGAGGCCAAGAAGGCCGGCGAACTCAGCGGGCACATGACGGCCTACATCGTGCGGCGGCTCCGCGAGGGGGACCTCCCCGCCGAGGATGCCGCCCTGCGGGAGTCGGCAGCGCAGATGATCGCGATCGCCGAGACCACCGTCCCCCTGGCCGCGAGCCGGATGGGCGCCCCGGTCCAGGGGATGCAGACCGGCATCGCCGAATCCCTCAAGCAGGGCACGGCGGAGGCCGACCGGGCGTTCTTCACCAAGAGCCTGTCGCTCATCGGCGCCCTGCAGAAGCCGCCGTTCGGCTTCCCGGCCGGGCATTTCCTGACCGAGGAGCGGGCGCAGCGCCCGTAACCGGCCGTATCCTCCCCGCATGCAGAGGCTTGCATGCTGAGGCTCGCGCTCCCCTTCATCCTGCTGGCGGCGCTGGTCGTCGGATCGGTGGCGACCGACCGCCCGCTCCCCCGCGCCGACTTCACCTTCATCAACTCCGCCGACACCACCACGCTCGACCCCCAGCGGATGAGCTGGATGCAGGACCTCCGCCTGGCGCACGTCCTCTACGAGGGGCTGGTGCGCAACGACCCCTTCACGTGGGGCTTCGACATCCGGCCCGGCGTCGCCGAGCGGTGGGAGGTCTCGAGCGACGGCCGCACCTACACGTTCCACCTGCGCGCCGGTGCGAAGTGGTCCAACGGCGACCGCGTGCGAGCCGGGGACTTCGTCTTCGCGTGGCGGCGGGCGCTCCTCCCCGAGACGGTCTCGGACTACACCGGCATGTTCCAGCTCATCCGGGGGGGCGAGGAGTTCTTCAACTGGCGGGTGGAGGAGCTGGCCCGCTTCGGCCGCGGCGAGTCGGACGCCAGGACCGCCGATGAGCTCTGGCAGCGCACGCTGGCGGAGTTCGACAGGACCGTGGGGCTCCGGGCCATCGACGAGCGGACGCTGGTGGTCGAGCTGGTGAACCCGGTGCCGTACTTCCTGGACCTCTGCGCCTTCGGCGTCTTCTCGCCGGTGTACCCGCCGCTGGTCGAGCCCTACGAGCGGCCCGACCCCAGGACCGGGCGGCTGATCGGCCGCCGCGACTGGACCAAGCCGCCGCGGCTGGTGACCAACGGGCCCTTCGAGCTGACGGTGTGGCGCTTCAAGCGCGACCTGCGGCTCGAGAAGAACAAGCATTACTGGAACGCCGCCGCCATCGCCATCGACTCGATCAACATCCCCTCGGTCGAGGACCAGAACGCGCGGGTGCTGGCCTTCAACACCGGCGCGGTCGACTGGGTGAGCGATGTCGGGGTGCAGTACCGGCCGGAGATCCTGGGCCACAAGCTCGCGTACTACCGCGAGCACAAGGCGGAGTACGAGTCCCTCAGGGCGCAGGGGCTCGACCAGTTCGAGATCGACCGCCGGCTCCCGCCCGACCCGCGGAAGAACGTGCACGCCGTCCCCGCCTTCGGCACCTACTTCTACAACTTCAACTGCCTGCCGCGCCTGCGGGACGGGCGCGAGAACCCCTTCGCCGACGCCCGCGTGCGCCGGGCCTTCGCCCTGGCCGTCGACAAGCAGGGGCTGGTCGACACCGTGGTGCGCCTGGGCAACCCCGTCGCGGCCACGCTCATCCCGCCGAGCTCTCTGGGCGGGTACCGCTCGCCCGCGGGGCTCGGCCACGACGCCGCGGCCGCGCGGCGGCTGCTGGCCGAGGCCGGGTACGCGAGCGGCGCGGAGTTCCCCATCGTGGTCGAGATCGTCTTCAACAAGGACGGCGGGCACGACAAGATCGCCGAGTTCATCGCCCGCAACTGGCAGGACCACCTGGGCGTGCAGGTGCGGCTCAGCCAGAAGGAGACGATGGTCTTCAAGAGCCAGGTCCGGGCCGCGGACTACATCGTCTCGCGCGGGAGCTGGTACGGCGACTACGGCGATGCGACGACGTTCCTGGACCTGAACCGCTCCTGGGACGGAAACAACGACCGCAAGTACGACAACCCCGCCTTCGACGCCATGCTCGTCGAGGCGGGGCGGGAGCTCGACCCCGAGAGGCGGCTGCGGATCCTGGAGGAGGCCGAGCGGGTGCTCGTGGAGGAGGACCTCCCGATCCTGCCGCTGTTCCACTACGTCTCGGTGTACCTCTTCGACCCGCACCGGATCACCGGCATCAGCTCGCACCCGCGGGTGGACCAGCACCCGGAACTGGTGGATGTCTTCGGCGATGGCAAGGGGCCGGATGAACCGCGCATTTTGCCGCCGCGGGCGGAGCAGAAGTAGCGAATGGCAACGAGCGGACCGCAACTTCGAAGGATCGCCGGGCGACCGCTCCGCTTCAGGGACGGGGGGGGCGGTCCCGCTCTGTGGGCTGTGGTCGTTAGTCTGCCGCTGATCTGGACGCCTTCGGCTCGCGCTGCGCCCGATCCCGACGATCTCCGGCGACTCGCCGTCGAGCTCCGGAAGCTCGCAGTGAACTGGGGCTGTCCGTCGCAGCCGCCGCTGCCGTATGCCCCGGATCCGGACGCGGAGGATGCCGGGGCCCGCTACCTCTGGCTGTGGCCCCGGATGGATGCGAGGCTGGCGCTCCTCGCCGGGTACGCGGAATGGGAAGGTCTGCGGCTCTCGGTGTATGAGAACGAGGACGGGATCACGGTTGAAGAGCTCCGCGAGCGGCTGGTCGCCGAACGGGCCTGGATCGAGACATTGCTCGCCGCGACCCGGCTGGAGCGGTGCAACTTCCATGTCCTCCCCCTCGATCGCGTCTGGCCGTTCGACGGGTCGGATCCGCGTCACGACGTCCTGCTTACGGGCCCGCGAAAGGCGGTGAGGATTCTCTCGGCTGATGCTGCTCGGCTCGCCGGCGAGGGGGATCTCGCGGGCGCTGCCGAACGGTGCGCCGCGATCATGCGACTGGCACACCATCAGGTGCAGGAGCCGCGGCCGCTCTTTCACCATCTTCTCGCGTCGGCGATGCTGAGGGTCGGCATAGACCGATCCAAGGCGCTGCTCGACCATCGGGACGGGTTCCCGCCCGCGGGGCTCGAGCATCTGCGGAGCGCGTCGGAGCTGTTCCCGCCCGAAGACCCGGTAGGGCTCCGCGCCGCATGGAACCGCTCTCGCCGCGAGGGCGCGAGATTCGTGCGGTCCCAGGTATCGGAACGAGGCGTCGGGTGGAGACTTCTGCACCAGGTCGGGGAGCTCCGATCGATCGAACGCATGTTCGACGGCATGGTGCGGCGGGTAGCCGACGGTGGCGAACTGCTGCCGGGGTCGAAGGAACGCTGGTCCATCGCTCGGGCGGCGTTCGGCGAGATAGCGGATGTTGCACCCGAGAGCTTTTCCGCGGCGCTGACGCTCGCGGAAGCGCTCGGAGATGCGCTCGACTCCG
>JAEYVB010000171.1 GCA_023429345.1 Planctomycetota bacterium | reverse complement strand
TCAGCCCGAGGCTGAAAGCCCGGACACGGTCGATCTCGACCTGGAGCTGCGGCTTGGTGTTCTCGAACTCCGCCCGGAGGTTCACGAACGAGGGATCATCCCGGAGCGCCTCGACCAGCGTCCGGCTCCACTCCTGGGCGGACTCATAATCCGGCGCGCCGAGCGCGTACTGGATGGGCTGACTGCCGCCGCGGATTCCGAGCCCCGGGGGGTTGATCGCGATGATGCGCGCCCCGGGAATGGCCATGAGCTTGGGCTGGATCGCGCGGACGATCTCCTGCTGGCTCATGTCCCGCTCGTGCCAGGGCTTGGGCCGGACGATGATCCGTGCCGTGTTGACCGAGGCGCCGCCTCCCCATCCCGGCGCCACGATGCTCAGGACCGTAGCGACCGGGCCGTTCTCGCCGAGATAGGGGGCGAGGACCTTCTCCACCTCGCGGACCTGCGCCGTCGTGGATTCGAGCGAGGCGCCCTCGGGCGCATCCAGCATGATCATGAACCGGCCCTGGTCCTCGACCGGGGTCAACTCCTTCGGCAACGCCTCGAAGAACCACACCGCCGACCCGCCGATCGCGAGCACCGCGGCCGCGCCGAGCCACCCCAGACGCAGGGAGTGCGCGATCATCCAGCGGTACGCCGCGTTCGCCCCGCCCAGGAGGCGGCCCGGCGCCCGGATGATGCGGCGGAGCGTGCTCGGACGCCCGCCCGCAGGCCTCGGCGCGTGAGCCTTCAGGATCCGGGACGACAGCATCGGGCCCAGGGTCAGGGCGGTCACGCCGGAGAAGCACACCGCCGCCGCGAGCGTGATCCCGAACTCGTTGAACAGCCGCCCGACCTTGCCCGTGAGGAACGAGATGGGCACGAAGACCGCGACCAGCACCATGGTCGTGGCGATGATGGCGAATCCGACCTCCCGGGCCCCGCGCACCGCGGCCACGGCCGGCGGCTCGCCCTCGCGGATCCGCCGGTCGATGTTCTCCAGCACGACAATGGCGTCGTCCACCACCAGCCCGATGGCCAGCACCGCCGCCAGCAGCGTCAGGACGTTCACCGTGAAGCCCAGCGTGAGGAGCAGTATCCCCGTGGCGATCACCGAGACCGGGATGGCCACGGTGGGGATGACGGTCGCCCGGAGCGAGCCGAGGAAGGCCAGGATGACCAGGACGACGAGGGCCACCGCGATAAGCAGCGCCAGCACCACCTCGTGAATGGATGCGCGGATGAAGATCGAATCGTCGGAGCCGATGCGCATCTCCGTCCCCGCCGGCAGCATCGGGCGGAGCCGCTCGAGTTCCTCCTTCACGGCGTCGGCCACGGCGATGGTGTTGGCGTTGGACTGGCGGATAATGCCGACCGACACCGCCTGCTTCCCGTTCAGGTAAAAGCCGCTTCGTTCGTCCTCCGCATCAAGCTCCACGCGTGCGACATCGGCCAGACGGACACGGCTCGCCCCCTCATCGCGGATCACCAGCGCGGCGAACTCCTCGGGCGTGGCCAGTCGGGACAGCGCGCGGACGGAGAACTCCCGGTCGATAGACTCGATCCGCCCCGCGGGAAGTTCCGTGTTCTCCGCCTCGAGACGCGCCGCGATATCGTCCACCGTGACACGCCGGGCGGCCATCGCCTCGCGGTCCAGCCAGATCCGGATCGCATAGCGGCGCTGCCCGCCGATGCGGACGCTGGCCACGCCGGACACGATTGACAGCGGCTCCGAAAGCGAGCGGTCCGCCAGGTCCGTCAGCTCGAGCGCCGAGAGAGTTTCGCTGGTCAGCGTGATCCACATGATCGGCGAGGCGTCGCTGGAGGCCTTCGTGACCACCGGATCTTCGATCTCGGTCGGCAGGTTGCGCCGGGCGCGGCTGATCTGGTCGCGGACATCCGCCGCCGCCAGGTCCAGATCGCGGTCCAGCGTGAACTCCACGTCGATCCGCGACGACTCGTCGCTGCTGGTCGACTCGATCGTGCGGATTCCCTCGATGCCGCTCAGCTGATCGACCAGACGCTTCGTGACCTCCGCGTCGATCACGGCCGCCGAGGCGCCCCGGTACGTCGTCGAGATCGAGACCACCGGCGGATCGACATCCGGGTACTGCCGCACCTGCAGCCGGCTGATCGCGACCGCCCCCAGCACCACGAGCACGAGGTTCACCACCGTCGCGAAAACCGGGCGCCGAACCGACGTATCGGACAGCCACATCAGCCGTTCCCCTCGGCCGCGCCCGGCTCCCCCACCACCGATCGGGCGACAGGCACCGGGCGCACGGCCACGCCGTCCCGGATCTTCTGCAGACCCTCGGTGACCACCGGGGTTCCGGCCTCCACCCCCTCGAGAACCTCGACGAGCCCGTCGCGGCGCTCCCCAACGCGGATATGACGCTGCTTCGCCTGGTCGCCCTCGACCACGAAGAGCATCGCCTGGTTGCCCTGGTATTGCACCGAGGCCTCCGGCACCATGACGGCGTTCTCCCGCTCCCCCAGCACCACCCGCACGTTGACGAACATCCCCGGCCGGAGCGCCCCGTCGCCGTTGTCGGCCCGGGCCAGCACCAGGACCGTCCGCGTCGAGGGATCCACCTCCGGCGTCACCACCGCGACCACCGACCGGAACTCCCTCCCCGCAAACGCGGGCGAGGTCGCCGTGACCTCCAAACCGGGCCGAAGGTCCGCGAGGTACCGCTCTGGTATGGAAAACTCGACCTCGATCGGGTCCACGCTCGTCAGCGTCGTCAAACCGTCCCCGGCCTGGATGTACCCGCCGGGGCTGACCATCCGGAGTCCGACGCGGCCCGCGAACGGCGCGGTGATCCGATGATCCTCGACGTTGATGCGGACGAGCTCGTACTCCGCCTCGGCCTCCTCGAGCTCGGTCCGAACCGTGTCTAGCTCGGTGGTGCTCGCGGCGGAGGTCGTCGCCGCCTGCTCGTACCGCTCGAGTTGCCTCGCCGCGCGATCGCGCCGGGCGCGGGCCGCGGCCAGGGATGCCAGCGCACGCTGGTTGTCGAGCTCGACGATCACATCCCCCGCATCCACGACCCCGCCCTCATCGAAGTGGACGGACCGCACCAGCCCCGATACCTCGGACGCGATGGTGACCGACTCCACTGCGCGGATCTGGCCGACCGAGTGAGCAACCCTATTGACCGTCCCGAGCCAGGCCGCGACGGTGCGGACCTCCGGCGCCTCCCCGCGTGAACGCGCCGGAGCCTCCCCCCGCTCGCATCCCGCGAGTCCGCCCAGGGTGATCGCAACCAGTACAGCGGCGGTCTTTGCTCGCATCCGTGCCCTTTGGTTCCCCCGCCCTCACCGTGCCCAAACGAGGGAACGCGGGACGAGACAGCTTAATGCAAACCGTCAACGATCCGGCGGGACGTAGGTGCCGTCACACCGGTTTAAGCTGTCGACGATACATGCGAGAAGGTGCCGAGCGGCAGAAGGCCGCGGCGGGAATGGGCAGGGCCGGACTTGAACCGGCGACACCCGCATTTTCAGTGCGGTGCTCTGCCAACTGAGCTACCTGCCCCAGCAGGTAATCGGAAGGGTAACCGCGCCGGAACCGGGGTCAAGGTTGCCCCCGACCTCACGGCCCGGCCGCGGCCCTTCCCGCGGCAAGCGACCTAGTATCCCGCCACAGGCCGGAGAAGGACCCCGTTGAGCCAGGCATTGACGCCCAAGAACCGACTCGATAACCCCCGGCCCAAGCGGTCCGTGATGGACCGGCTGGACGCGTTTATCAGCCGGCTCTCCACCCGCAACAACTTCTGGCACCGCGTCTGCTCGCTGATCTGGCTGCCCTACGCCTTCAAGAGCGGGATCCGGATGAAGCGGATCGACGCCAAGAGCTTCGCCGCGGTCCTCCCCTTCCGCCGCTTCAACCGCAACTGGTACAACGCCATGGCCGGCGCTGCCCTCCTCGCCAACAGCGAGGTCGCCGGCGGCATGTACGTCTTCGGCGTCTGCGGCGGGGAGTACACCGTCGTCTGCAAGGATCTCCAGTACAAGTTCCTCCGCCCCTGCTTCGGCCCCGCCATCTACCGGATCAGCCCCCGCGAGAACCTGGAAGAACTGGCCGCCGCCCACCAGGAGTTCAACACGACCCTGGACCTGGACATCGTGCAGCAGATCGCCCGCGGCGACAAGGAGCGCCGGGTCGGCCGCTGCACCGCCACCTTCCATGTCACGCCCAAGTCGCACCAGAAGCGCAAGGGCCGCCCCATCCGCGGCTGATCCCCGGCGACCCCGCGTGCAATCCCGCGCACGCGATCCCCAATACAGTTGCACCGATGATGCTCTTCAAATCCCGGAGACGCAGGCGCCTGCGCGAGAGCCCCTTCCCGCCGATCTGGCGCCGCTACCTGAACGACAACGTCGCGATCTATTCGCGCCTGCCCGAGGCCGACCGGCGGGAGCTCGAAGGGCACATCCGGGTCTTCCTCGCCGAAAAATACTTCGAGGGCTGCGGCGGGCTCGAGATGACCGACGAGATCCGGGTCACGATCGCCGGGCAGGCCTGCCTGCTCCTCCTGCACCGGGAGACCGACTACTTCCCCGGCCTGAGGACCATCCTCGTCTACCCCAGCGGCTACCTCGCGCAGGTGAAGACCACCGGGCCCGCGGGGCTGGTCATCGAGGGGATCGATTCCCGCTTCGGCGAATCGTGGCACACGCCGGGCGCGGGCGGGCCGGTAGTCCTGAGCTGGCGCGATGCAAAGACCGGCGGCGCCAACGACCGCGACGGTCGCAACCTCGTCTACCACGAGTTCGCGCACCAGCTCGACGGCGAGTCCGGGTCCGTCGAGGGCGCCCCGCTCCTGCGCGAACGCTCTATGTACACCCCGTGGGCCAACGTGCTCGGCCGCGAGTACCGCGGGCTCATCGACGATCTGCGGAGCGCGCGGCCCACCCTCCTGAACCCCTACGGCGCTCAGAGCCCCGCCGAGTTCTTCGCCGTCGCCACCGAGACGTTCTTCGAACGTCCGCTGGAGCTGCGGGAACGCCACCCGGAGCTCTACGCCCAGCTCCGGAGTTTCTACCAGCAGGACCCTGCATCGCTCTACTCGGGCGAGCCCGGCACGCGGTAAAGCACATAGCCGTACTTATGCACCCGCCCGTAGGCGACCAGTTCCAACCCTGCCAGCAGCCCCTCCCGTGTGTAGGGGTCTACCTCGTCGCTCCCGACATCCTGACGCAGCAGTAGATACGAGCCCGCCGGCGGCACCCGCGCCTCCCGCGCAAGACCCGGCACCCACCGCGGAACAACCCTGATCCCGCCGCGCCCGGCCTCTTCCTTCGCGTACCACAGCGTCTCCGGCCGGGCCTCGATCACGTGGTCCGACCAGACCTCCCCCGGCCACTGCATCGCCCGGCCGATCTCACGGCCCGCACCGCGGCCGCTGGTGTCCGCCCTCCACCCGAACGGGTCATGCACCGCCAGCACCGCCGCGATGGCGAGCGCTGCCCCCAGCACCGCCGGATGCCCGAGCATGAGCACCGACGCGATCCGCTGCCTGATTATGAAGAACTCGCTGCCCCACCCCCGCACGAAGTACGCCACGAGCACCGGGACAAACGCCACGCAGGGCTGCGCGTAACGAGGGTTGCGCACGCCCATCACCGCCAGCATGAAAATCCCCCCCACCGCGGTGATCGTCACGGCCCGCGCCATCGTGAGCCGCCGCATCGCCTCAACGTCCTTGGCCTCGGCCTTCGCGTCCGGACCCCACGGGAACAGCATGGCCATGCACGCCGGGAACGCCGCGAGCAGTGCCAGCAACGGCATGACCACGACCGCCCCAACGCTGCCCAAATTGAACGCCCGCCCCGTCCAGAGAAAGTCCGACACGCCCTGCAGGACTGGCGTCTGCCCCGACGCTTCGACCGCCGCCCGCACCCGCAGCAGCGACCCACCCGCCACGACACCCGCCACGCCCACCGCCAGCCACAGACCGGGGGCTGCCAGCGGCCTCCACGATCGCCGTACCGCGCACGCGGCGATCACCGCCGCGGCCACCGCCGGCAACGCCGCCGGCCCCTTCACCAGCCCCGCCATCGCCATCGCCAATCCAGCCAGCACCCCGCCGATCAGCCGACCCCGCGACCGCGAGCCCCCCGCGGGGTCCACCTGGTACACCAGCACATCCAGCAGCAGCAGCACCGCGGCCGCCGCCGCCACGTTGTTCAAGGCCTCGATCTCTGCCGCCCGCGCCGGGTCCCACAAGAGCGGCGTCAGGACAGCCGTCATCCCGGCAGCAAGGCCCCACCGCCGCCCGAACCACCTAGCCCCGAACACGGTCGCGATCAACGCCAGCCCAACCGTCGCGCAGACCGACACCAGCCGCGCCGCAAACTCGGTCTGCCCGAACAAGCCTGAAAACAGCGCAACCGCCCACGGCATCCCCGGCGGCTTCCGCAGATACGCCTGCCCGAACATCGTCGGAAGCCAATAACTTCCCGACTCCACCATCTCCCAGCCGGGGATGACCCGGTGCCCCTCCGTCGCCGAAAGCCCTCGCCGGCCCAGCCCCGGAACAAGCAGAAGCACCGCCGCCAAAAACACGGCCGCCAGATGCAGCGGCCGCAGCCAACTCGGCTCCTCGCCCTGTCTGCTGGAAGCGCTCATCAGTCCTGCGCCGGTGTGCCTACCGGACGCGGTTCGGGCAGCACAGGCACGCCGGGGATCTGTCCCCCGTCACGCACCGCCTTCAGGATCGGCTCGGTCCATCGGTCGAGCACCTCGCGGAAGTGCGGATTGCGGTGGTCACGGTGCTTAAAGCGGTAGGCGTCCTTCATGCCCTCTTCGACCGGGGTCCCGTGCTCCAGCAGGTTGTAGAGGATCATCGCACACCCGGTCCGCTCCGAGCCGGCGCCGCAGTGGACGAGCACCGGCTGGTGGGCAGGATCCCGCATGAGCCGCAGCACCTGAACGTAGTAGTTCGGATTCCCGGTGGCATCGCCCTCCAGGTCAAACAAGTACCGCTTCACCCCCGCCGCATCCGCCACCTGCTGGTTCCGTTGGTCACCCCGCTCGTGCGGCTCGTACGAGCCGAGATCGATGATGGTCCTGAACCCGTGCTTCTCCTGAGCCCGGGCAAAGGCCGCCGGCGTCATCTGCCCCGACCGGTAGACCTTCCCGGGGTCGACCTCGCCGAAGTTCTTCGGGACCAGGTCCGGGACCCCCACCCCCAACACCAGGGCCACCGCCCCGATCAACAGGAACACGGCGGGGGGCAGCTTCCGTCGGCTTGAAGGGATGGTCCGGCGCATGGATGCCGATGATACGTCTACCATGCAAACGATGAGCCAAGGAGGGTCACAATCCGGGACTGAGGCGCCCAAGGCCGCCACCAAGGCCCGGCCCGGGGCGGAAATCCCGCGTCGGCAGGCCTACCCCGCGGCCGTCGAGCGGCTCATCGCCGAGTTCGCCCGCCTCCCCGGCATCGGCCGCCGCACCGCCGAAAGATTGGCCTTCCATGTGCTCAAATCGGAGAACACGGTCGCCTTGCCCCTCGCCCAAGCGATCCGCGATGTCAAGGAAACCGTCCGGCACTGCTCCGTCTGCTACAACCTGACCGACCTGGACCCCTGCCCCATCTGCTCGGACGAGTCCCGGGACCGGGGCCTGGTCCTCATCGTTGAGCAACCCAAGGACCTGATCGCCCTCGAGCAGACCGGCATGTACCGGGGGCTCTACCACGTCCTCATGGGCCGCATCAGCCCGCTCGAGGGCGTCCGACCCGAAGACCTGACGATCCCGGATCTGATGCAGCGGATCGAGACCCCCAGCCGCAATCCCGGCGGGGTGCCGATCCGCGAGGCGGTCCTGGGGCTCAACCCGACCGTCGAGGGCGACGGCACCGCGCTCTACCTCGCGGAACAGTTCCGCCCGCGCGGGGTCAAGGTCAGCCGGCTCGCCCGCGGCCTCCCCACCGGCGGCTCGCTTGAATACGCCAACAAGGCCGTGCTGGCCGACGCGATCCAAGGAAGGCAGGCCGTGGACTAGTGCGGTTCGACACCTCCCAGCACATGAAGATGGGCCAGCAGATGAAGCTGGCACCCAGGATGATCCAGTCCATGGAGATCCTGCAGATGCCCCTCGCGGAACTCGAGGAGCGGATCGAGCAGGAGCTGGAGAACAACGTCACCCTGGAAATCGCGGAGGAAGAGGGCGACCGCGCCCGGGTCGACCAGGAACGCAAGGAACGGGAACGCGAAGCGAGCGAGAACGAGCGGCCCCTGGAGGTCGACGGCGAGTCCGGCGCGTCGGACTTCGAGCGACTCGATTCCTTCGAGGAAGCGAACCCCGAAGCCACCGAGAACGAGCGCACCGACCATCACGCCGAGCGTCCGTACGAGGACGACGCCTGGGCCCGCCCGGCACGCAACGACGGCGACCGCGACGCAAAGATGGACGCCATGGCGGCCGCCCCCGCGCGCTCCGCATCCCTCACCGACCAGTTGATCGATCAGTGGCGCTTGGCCGATGTGCCCGAGGGCCTGCGCGAGCCCGGCGAGCTCATCCTGTCCTACATCGAGGAGGACGGCTTCCTCCGCACCCCGCTCGAGGTCGTCGCGGATCGCGCGCCCGTCGGCGGCGGGCCGTTCGAGAACGGCTCCAAGGCCGCCGGCAGGCCCAGCCGCGAAATCCTCGAGCGGGCCCTCGGCGAGCTCCAGGCCGTGCTCGACCCGCCCGGGATCGCCGCCCGCGACATCCGCGAGTGCCTCCTCCTCCAGCTCGACGCGCTGCGGGATGAGCCCGAGTTCCGGGGCGACCACGCCCCCGCCGCCGCCGTCGCTCGCACGCTCATCACCGACCACCTCGACGACCTCATGCAGAACCGCCTGCCGCGCATCGCGGAGAAAACAGGACTGCCGGTCGAGCAGATCAAGGCCGGCATCGAGGTGATGCGGCGGCTCAGCCTCGCCCCCGGGCGGCGGCTCATCTCCGATTCGCCGACGCCGATCATCCCCGACGCCATCGTCGAGTACGACGAGGAGCAGGACCGCTACATCGCCTTCCTGAACGACGCCCGGCTCCCCAACCTGCAGGTGAACCGCGAGTACGCGCAGATGGCCCGCGACCGCGCGGTGGCGCAGAAGGACCGCGAGTTCCTCCGCACCAACATGTCCAACGCCCAGTGGCTGATCGACGCGGTCAGCCAGCGGAAGCACACGCTCCTGCGCGTCATCAACGTCGTCGTGCAGGCCCAGCGCGACTTCTTCGATTACGGACCGCAGGCCCTCAAGCCGCTGCCCATGACCCAGGTCGCCGACCAGCTCGGCATCCACGTCGCGACCGTCTCCCGCGCGGTCGCCGAGAAGTACCTCCAGACGCCCCGCGGCATCGTGCCCCTGCGGAAGTTCTTCACCGGCGGCCTCTCGACCGAGAGCGGCGAGGACATGAGCTACGACGCCGTCCGCGCCGCGCTCCAGGAGGTCATCGCCGCCGAGGACAAGTCCCGGCCGCTCAGCGACGAGGCAATCGTCGACGAGCTCAGAAAGCGGGGCATCGAGATCGCCCGCCGCACCGTCGCCAAGTACCGCGACCAGCTCGGCGTGCCCAGCGCCCGCCTGCGGAAGACCTTCTGACGCGACGACCGCGGATCAGGGGCAGCCGCCCGCGAACCGCTGCAGAAAGCACGTGAAGTCCGCGACGTTCAGCACCGGAGCCGCCGACGAGCCGTCGCAGTTCGCGTAGCTGTCCCCCGCCGCGAAACGCTGCAGGAAGCACGTGAAGTCGGCCACGTTGAGCACCGGCGGCGCGGTGCTCGCGTCGCAGTTGGCATAGCACGATGCGCTGTAGATCAGCGTGACCGTGGCGATCCCGGACTGCCCCGCGGGTGTCGTCACGCGGAACTGGAGCGTGTCCGCGCCCGTCGCCCCCGCGGGGACCGTCACGACGCGGTAGCCCAGGGACCCTCCCCCCACGCTCGCCTGCGCCGGCCCCGCGACCAACGTGTACGCCGCCGCGGCCGGGTTGTCGGGGTACGCCGCCGGAAGCTCGATCACCGCCGTTGATCCGGGCGCCACGCGCCTGGAATACGAGAAGGCCGTCGGGACCGCGCTGGCCGCGCCGCCGGAGTACGTCACATTCACTTCGAACGGCTCGCTCCGGGCAAGCCTGCCGTCGGTGTAGAGCACCTCGGCCTGCAGCTCGCTGCGGCCGGCCCCGAGATTCCGCCCGTAGACCAGGAGCGGGGCCGCCGTGCCCCCCGCCGCGACGATGCGCCCGTTCTGGAGCAGCCGGTATTCCTGCAGCGTCCCGGACCCCGCCGTCGTGATCGACGCCGTGATCGGCGTGATCAGATCCGCGTTCGCGAGCGAGACGTTGAGGCCGACCGACCGGCCGTGATTGGCCGTCCGGATGGAGCCGACCCAGCGGCCCGCATTCTTTACCGTCGTGCTGTCGTAGGCGATCAGACGCACATCGTGGTGCCCGTCCGCCAGGGCGGTCGTGTCGATGGAGAACGCCTGGCCGGGCAGCCTTGACTGCGCGAGCACACCGTCGATGTACAGCTCGATCGCCGAGATCGTCGCGCCCGGCAGCGTCGTCCCCGCCGAGGGCGTGAACGTCCACTGCCCCGCCACGTTGCCGCCCGCGATGTTCGGCGTGATCGTGGGGAACGTCGCCCAGGGCCTCGTTATCGGGTCGCCGAGCAGAAGCTGCTGGAACGGCACGTACGCCAGCGACCGCAGATGGGCCTCGCCCAGAGACAGTCCCCGACGGTACAGCACGTGCATGTTCGCGTGCGGGAACTTGCCCGGGTAGGCGCACGGCTCCTCGACCGTCCCGCTCGTACCGCTCGCCCCCCGGCGGATCCACGCCGACATCTTGACCTGGTTCGGATTGTCGAACGTCCCCGCCCAGCTCGTCAGGTGGTCGCAGAATGCGCCGGGCAGAATGGTCATCGTCTCCCCGTCGATGTTGGGGAACTCCGCGCCGGTGAGGATGCCCAGGCAGTCGCTCATCCCCGAGGGAAGGATGGAACTGACGATCTGCGCCGAGCCGCCCGCAGCGCTCATCGCGGTCACCGCGCCCGTAAAGATCGTCACCGGACCGTTGCACCCCTGGAGGCTGCCGCACGCCCGGATGTTCCGGATCGGGTCGGCCAGGTTGTTCATGTAGTAGAACGTGCCCGCCGGCGAGGTGCCATCCACCGCGACGCTCCGGTCGATCATCTGGAACACATCCCCCAGCGTCGTCCCGAGCGTCCCCGTGTACCCGAGCTGCGCCCCGATGAAGTACCGCCGCGCGGACGGGCTCGTGCTCGGGCTCCCCCCCAGGTACGCGGTGTTGCTGTCAAAGGCGACGGGGTTCGCCGTGTTGATCGAGAAGTAATGGTTCGCCGTCGTGGAGGGCACGTTCCCCGCGAGAAGCTGCGGCCGCAGGTGCGCCATCGTGTAGACGGAGCTCAGACTGAACCGGCCCACCGGAAAGCAGCCGTCCGTGACGATCCCCGGCGCGGACACGTAGAACCGATCGGTCACCGCGATCGCGATGAGGTCGATATGGTCCTCGATCCCCCGGACGGCCAGGGTCCCCAGCACCCCATCCAGCGGCCCGTTCGCGCCCGCGAACGCCGCGTAGCTCGCCGCGCCCGGATCGATGTACACCACGTTCGAGGCCGGGATGTTCCGCTTGAAGCGGTAGTAGTTGGCCAGGTACATCGATTCCTGGCTCGACGGATCGACGAGGATCAGCACGTTCTCCGGCGTCCCCCCCGCCACCGCCGCGCCGCACGCCGCGAGCAACGCCATCGCCCCCGCCCGGGTGGACACGCAACGCCGGACCGACACCTTTGCATCCCGCATGAGGGCTCCCATACAACGAGGGCCGCGGGAATCGCGGCCGGTTTCTCCTACCCTCACAGTTCCCTTTCGGCGGCACATCCCCGCCGGTTGCCAGATCGTGCCACGCGCGCGGACTCCGGGCAAGGGGAAATCGCCCCCCGACGCCGCCGCCCGACCGCCTGCAGCGGCCGATCCCGCAAATACGCCCGGTAACAAGCAAAACACCCGTTGCCTTCTCTTGCAACCGGTAGGCGTCGTGTTACCGTTGACGCACCCATACAGAAAGCTCCCCTATGAAAATCTCCCGCCCCATCGTGCTTTCGCTCGTCCTGACTGCCGCCGCTAGCGCCCAGCAATCCGTTTCCCTGGACCTCACCGGCGTCCGGATCCAGAACGCCAACCCGCAGTCGCGCACCTCCGCCCCCGGCACGATCAGCCCCGCCCTCCGGTACCACGTCAACGTCGACGGAATGGTGAAGGGAAACGGCGGCGTCCTCGGACTCATGTTCGGCACGCCCACCCCCCTCGCGCAGGTCATGGAGACCCTCAGCCCCGGCTCATCCGCCTTCCTCTCCGGTGATTTCGACAACTGCTCGGGCACGCACCCCATCTCGCTCCAGGGCCAGACCATCTCCGGCACCCAGTCGCTCCTGGGGATCAACGTCAACTACAGCATGACCCTGAGCACCGGGATCAACGCGAGCAACGTCGCCTACTTCGATC
>JAEYVB010000131.1 GCA_023429345.1 Planctomycetota bacterium | reverse complement strand
CTCGACGGGCGCTGCGCCGACGGCGCAGCCCGCGCGGCCGCCCTCGCCCTTCGGGCGGGCGCAGCCGCTGAACCGACCGAATCCGCAGCCGATCCGCTGGGGCAGCTGAACCTCTCTCACAAGGGATGCGAGGACCATGTTCGGAAAGTTTAAACGCAACATGGACTTCCCCCCGGGCGCCCGCGGCCCGCAGGACCGCCGGATGACGATGGCCGACTTCGGCTTCGAGGGCGTGGAGCCCCCGCCGCTGAAGGCCCAGTCCGTCGCGACCTACGACCGTCTCGGGCAGACCATGGTGGGTACGCCGCTGGTGCAGTCGCTGACGGGGCCCGACGCGGCCGCGCTGGCGACGGAGTTGTGCGACCGGATCTACCTGGCGTGCCACGAGACGGAGGAGGCCCCGGGCGAGCCGAAGGGCGTTCGTCACGTGGTGCTGGACCTCCAGAACGTGCAGTACATGGACAGCATGTGCGTGGGCGTGCTGGTGGAGCTGCTGACGATGCTGAAGGAAGCCGGCGGCAACATCGCGCTGGTGAACGCCTCGGGGAACATCGAATACCTCTTCAAGCTGACGCGGCTGGATCGGGTCTTCCCGATCTGCCGGGATGTGATGAAGGCGATCGACGTGGTGGAGCGGGAGGGGTAGTCACGGGTCCCGCCCCGAGATCCGTTCCAGCAACCCCGCGAGTCCGCGCTGGCCGACCTCCAGGGCTGTGAGTGCGCGGGTGTTGTCCTGGACGACGGTGATGAGCGTGGAGATCTGGGGGCGTTCCTGGACGATGCGCTCGTGGAGGTCGGTGAGCTGTTTCTCGCGGGCCGCGGCGGCGCGGCGCTCGGTGAGCCACATCCAGGCGATGAGGCCGGCAGCGCCGAACTGGGCGAGGGCGGAGGCGATCTGGGCTTCCATGCGGGTAGCTCCTATTGCGGGTACTGGCGGAACTTCAGGAAGCGGGCGGTGTAGGCGAGTGAGTGCACGCGCCCGCGGTCGGTGATCGGCGCGGGCGTGAAGCGGACGAAGCTCATGTCGTTCCAGGTGCGCCCGTGGGGGTCGATGAGCGTGCCGGGCGCCGGCGGGTCGAGGAGCTCGGCGGAGATCGCGTCGCGCAGCACCCACAGGGCGGATTCGTCCGCGGCCGCCAGCCGGCCCGTCACCGTGATATCGAGCTCCACGAGCCCGTGGTAGAGCGTGCCGCTCTCCGGGATGGCGCTGAAGAGTTCGCTCGACATCGCCTGGCCCTCGCGCCGGAGCGCGAAGCGGTGCGGGCCGGCGCCGAAGAGGTCGAGGCCTTTAAAGCTGCTGGGCATGGTCAGATCTCCCCGGTGCTCGCATCCGAGATGGTGATGGGGTCGGCAGCGCCATCCGCCGAGACGGCGGCGAGCGTGATGGTGCGGGTGGCGCCGCGCTTTGAGAGCTCGTGGCGGACCTCGAGGATGACGGCCGCGGCCGAGATCTTCTTGCGGGCGGCATCGGCAGTGCCCGGGCCGGTGTAGAGGGCGATGGTGGCCTGCTCGCCGGGGATGGGCGGGTCGGTGTCGGTCGCGGCGAGTTCCTGGGTGATCACGATGCGGATGCGCTGCTCAGGGACATCGGCGAGGGTGGCGTAGGGGCCGAGGTCGGACCACTCCTCGACGGAGCGGTGCGGCGTTCGGTCGATGGCGACGGCGGCGATGCCGTCGAGGCGGCGGGAGCCGAAGGTGACGCGGCGCGGGTTGAGGAGGAGCATGGGCGTCTTTCGTTGTCAGCGGGTGAGGAAGGCGTTGCACCGGCGGGCGGCATCCGGGAGGCCGTCGCCGTCGGTGTCGATGAAGGCGAGGGTGTGGGCGCGTTCGGAGGCGAACCGCTCCTGGTAGAGCCGCATGCGCGTGAACGCGGGGTCCGACCACGGGCCGCCGGGCGCGGCGAGGGTCGCGAAGATCAGGTGCAGGGCGCCGAGTGCCTCCAGGTGCGTGAGGTCGCCGGTGTTGGTGATCGCGTCCTCGGTGATGTCGGCGCCCGAGCCCGAGGCGCCGAGCCCCAGCATGGCCAGGAGCTGGCGGTGCACGATCGCGATCTGCGGCGCGAAGGTGTAGATGGAGAGGGGTTTGTCGGCGACGGGCGCCGGGGGGATCGGGTCGTCGGCGCTGGACGCACGCGGGCGAGAGACGGTGAGCGTCGTCGCGCTGAGGCGCTCGACGACCTCGCAGGGCGTGCCGTCGACCAGGGCGATGTGCCCCTCGCCGATGCCGGCATCATCGAACTCGACGTCGGGCGCCGTGACCGTGAGCGTGGTCCCGGCGATGGCGGCGGTGCCGGAGACCAGGCGCTGGGATGACCAGCCACCGTCGCGGAAGAGGTTGGGTTCGAGGGCGAGCAGGTCTCGGTCGGTGCAGAACATGGGTCCTCCTGTGGCACGGGTGGGGATGCCGGTGTCAGTTTCAAATCCGCCCCGGACCTTTCGGCCCGGGGCGGCCTCCTCGCGTCCGGCGGCAAGCCCCCCAGAGGTCGCCGGACGCTTCCAACGTCTGCAGGACACGGGCAGGATGCCCGTGCTACGCGGGGCCACGGGCATGCCCGCGCGGCTCAGGTGCCCAGGCCGGTGAGCACGCCGTGGGCGTTCTCGTTGCGCAGCTCGAGGGTGTACTCGCCGAGCACCAGGCCGCTCACGGAGTCGCCGGTCGCGGCCAAGGGCTTGTAGTGGAAGCTGCGCCCGCGGAGCGGCATCACCTCGATCCGCGAGCTGTCGAGGAACAGGATGGAGTCGCTGGGCATCCAGCGCGAGAGCAGGACGCGGCAGGACCCGTAATCGCTCTCGTACACGTTCACCAAGTCGCGGTAGCGCGTGTCCTCAGCGCCGAAGGTCCGCACGGAGGAGACGAACCCGTTCAGGATCCGCTTCTGCGTCCCGTTCATCACCATGGTGTCGATCTGCCCCGCGCTCTGCTCCCAAATCGCCTTCAGCGCGGCGTTCAGCACCGTCTCGGTCAGCTCGTTGCCGCCCCCGCCGCCCGGGGGGATCGGCCCCGAGTCCGGCGTGAAGGCGTTGGTGGTCATCATGTTGATGAGCCCGTTCATGGTGCGGCGGACGGTGCTCGAGCCCTGCGGGTTCGCGGCGGGCGCCACGCCGTTGATGACGCAGTTCTCGAGGTCGCGCAGCAGCTCGCGCATCCGCTCCTGGGTCTGGTAGTCCACCTCGTCGGCCACCGAGTGCAGCCGCGAGGCCATCATCGACCCGCTGACGTTCACCGTGGCGGAGAAGATCTGGGTGTAGTTCTGCCTGCGGACGCGGGTGGTGAAGCGGGCGGCGGGGGCGTCGTCGCCCTCCAGGGCGGCGTTTCCGACGATCGTCAGGACCATGTCGTTGGCCAGCGCAACGGCCGTGGTCGACCCGTACCCGCGGACGACGGTGAGGTCGTCCCCGCTGACGGCGGTGACGAACATGATCTCGGGCCCGTTGGCGGGGCGGACCTGGTCGCCCACGCGGAAGCGCTCGCCGTGGTCGACCGTGATCTCCGTCGCGGTCAACGCGTCGGGCGTGAAGGTGACCTGGTTGATCGCGTCGGTGTTGGGCAGGAGCGAATCCTCCAGCCATTCGTGCAGCGTGCTGAGCGCCGAGCGCTTCGGGTCGCCGATGAGGTCCAGGAGCGGCGTCTCGTGCGGGCTGATGATCCCGATGATGTCTGCGACATCCTCGACCAGTTCGGGGAGCGTGCTCCCGGCGTCGTACGTGGCCTTTCCGGTGAACGGCATGCGATTCCTCCTCTAAAGAAAGTGCTGAGTGCTAAGTGCTGGGTGCCGGGTTGCTGGGTGGCGTTACGGGTTGCGGCGGAGGCGCAGGTACCGGAGCAGGGCGCGTCGGTCGCCGGTCGTGCGGGCCGCGGCCGCGGCGTCTTCCAGGGGCGCCGGCGGCTCCGCCCCGCCCGGGCCCATGACGCCGGACCTGGGCGCTGCGCGGAAGAGATACGGCTTGCGGCGCCTCACATCCGCGATCGCTCCCGCGATGTCCGGCTTCTCCTGGCCGGCCACCGCCGCTTCCGCCAAAAATGCCGCGACATCGAGGTCGAGCGCCCCGGCCTGCACCAACTCCCGCTGCAGCGCGTGCCGCCGCTCCGTGGCGGTCAGCTCGGCCCGGGCGCGCCCGAGCTCGGCCTCCGCCGCCTTCAGCTTCGTTTCCAGTTCCGCAGCCCGCTCCCCGGCGGCCGCGGCCTGCGCTTCCCACTCCCCCGCGGGCGCTGTCGTGCTCTGACTCTCCATGAAACACCTCCATTGGTTGCGATGTGGATTGCGATCCGGGCCGACTTCAGACCCCGGTCACGGCAGTGGCCGCGCCACGGTCACTGGACCCCGGGGTCCGCGCCCGTGTACCCCAGCTCCGCCAGCACGCGCTCGCGCGGGATGCCGAGCTCGCTCTTGATGCGGGCGGCCGCGGCCTCCTCGGTGACATCGCCGGGGAGCGGGTCGGGCCAGTGGAGCTTCACGCCGCGCTCGTGCGGCGCGGTCGCGAGGATGCCGTGGTGGTCGAGGGCCGCGAGGATGAGGCCGCAGGCCTCGGCGATGCCGCGCCCGTAGGTGACGCGCTTGCGGGCGGTCTTGCTCAGGACGCCCATGAGCGTGATGCGCAGGGCGTTGGCGCTCGAGAGGTTGCCGATCTTCGCCCGCACCACGCCGCCGGCCAGGGGCGGCACGCCGGATTGCTTGTCGAGCGCCTCGCGGATCTCCTGGATGTGCGATTCCTCGCTGGGCGAGCTGGCGTCGCCGCCGAAGCTCTGCACGCTTGCCTCGGGGTTCTCCGTGGTCCAGAGCGCGCCCGGGCCCACCCGCACCGGCCCCGCCGCGCCCAGGCCCTTCAGCAGGTACATCTTGAAGCTCTGGAGCGTGACGCGGCTGGCGCGGTCGCTCAGGCGCGTGTTCAGCTCGTCCTGGAGCGGGATCAGGGGCTCGACCTCGCCGATGCCCTCGTACCGGAAGGGCTGGGCGATGTTCTGGATGTGCAGGACCGGCACGCGCCCGCCCGTCCACGCCAGCGTCGATTCCTCGCTCAGCCGCCCGTCGTCGTAGCGCTGACGGTGCGAGGCCGAGAACACCTCCGTGTAACTGGAGCGCCGCCGCCGCGCCGACTTCGCCCAGGGCGTCCACGGCCGCTCCGCCTCGTTCAGCTCGCGCTCGAAGTGGATGATGTAGGCGCCCAGCACGCGGTAGTCCTCGGCGCTCAGGACGGGGATGCCCCGCAGCGGCTCGACGACCTCGATCTTCACCATTTCCGTCGCGGCGGCGAGGATGAGGTCTTCGGCGGCCGCGGGGGCATCGGGCGGGGGAGTCGAAGCCAGCGCCCGCTTCAGTTGCCGCAGCGCGCTGCCGCCCTCCTCCACGCGCACCAGGAGGTCCACGTGCCCGTACACGTGCCCGAGCAGGGCCATGTCCTGGAGC
>JAEYVB010000139.1 GCA_023429345.1 Planctomycetota bacterium | reverse complement strand
GCCTCCCCCATGCCCGAACCACGCCCCGACATCGCCCACATCCGCAACTTCTCCATCGTCGCCCACGTCGACCACGGAAAGTCCACCCTCGCCGACCGCCTCCTCCAGGCCACCAACGCCGTCTCCGCCCGCGAAGCCAAGGAGCAGATCCTCGATTCCATGGACCTGGAGCGCGAGCGCGGCATCACCATCAAGGCCTCCGCCGTCACCGTCCTCCACCGCCACAAGCCCGGCACCAAGTCCGACGACCTCGAACTCGACTACGAAGCCCCCACCGACGAGACCGGCACCCACCGCACCACGAAGGGCAAGGACGAAGACCACGGCGACCTCTACCAGCTCAACTTCATCGACACCCCCGGCCACGTCGACTTCAACTACGAAGTCTCCCGCGCACTAAAAGCTTGCGAAGGGGCGGTGCTGGTGGTGGATGCGACGCAGGGGGTGCAGGCGCAGACGGTGGTGAATGCGTATCTGGCCATCAATGAGAATCTGACGATTGTGCCGGTGATCAACAAGATCGATCTGCCGTCGGCGCGGTCCGAGGATGTGGCGATGGAGATCGAGCAGGTGCTGGGGATCCCGGCGGAGGACTGCATCTACGTGTCGGCGAAGACGGGGCAGGGGATCCCGGAGCTTTTGGCGGCGATCTGCGAGAAGTTTCCGCCGCCGCGGCCGCCGGCGATGACGCAGACGCGGGCGCTCATCTTCGACGCGGTGTACGACGATCACCGGGGGGTGATCGTGTATTTCCGGATTTTCGACGGGCACCTGAAAATCAGCGACCGCATCCGGATGATCGGGACGGGGCGCACGTTCACCATCAGCGACCTCATCAAGTACACGCCCAAGCCGCAGCGGCAGCTCGACGCGAATGGCAAGCCCATCGCCCTCGGGCCCGGGGAGACGGGGGCCCTGGTCGCGGCGATCCGGACGCTGGCGGATGTGCGGATCGGGGACACGATCACGCTGGACTCGGATGCGGCCGAGGAGGCGTTGCCCGGGTATCAGCCGCCGCGGCAGATGGTGTTCTGCGATTTTTATCCCTCGACGGCCGAGGAGGGGGAGAAGGCGAGCGATTTCGAGGATCTCCGCGAGGCCGTCAGCAAGCTTTCGCTGAACGACTCGAGCTTCACCTTCGCCCCGGTGCACTCCGACGCCCTGGGTTTCGGCTTCCGCTGCGGCTTCCTGGGGCTGCTCCACATGGACATCATCCAGGAGCGCCTCGAACGGGAGGGCCACGTTGAGGTCGTGCAGACAGCGCCGACGGTGAGCTACCAGGTGCTTATCCGCGGCAACACCCCGCCGCCGCCCAAGGAGGGCCAGGGGAAGGTCGACTACACGATCGTCGGCGAGGAGGAGGGCAACCTGCTCCTCGAAGTGCACAACCCCGCCGACCTTCCGAACCCTTCGTCGATCATCGAGATCCGCGAGCCCCTCTGCCGCGTCGACATCATGCTCCCCAAGGAGCACATCGGTCCGATCATGAAGCTCTGCCTCGACCGGCGCGGCACCTACAAGGCCCAGACCTTTGTCAGCGACGCCCGCGACATGCTCAGCTTCGAGATCCCGCTCGCGGAGATCATCTACGACTTCTTCGACAAGCTGAAAGGGCTGACCAGCGGCTACGGCACCATGGACTACGAGATCCTCGGCTACAAATCCGATGACCTGGTCAAGCTGGACATCCTCGTCAACGGCGACCCCGTCGAGGCGCTTGCGGTCATCACCCACCGGGCCAAGGCGGAGCAGCGGGGGCGTGCCCTGATCGCGCGGCTGAAGGACCAGATCCCCAAGCACCAGTTCGAGATCCCCCTGCAGGCGGCGATCGGCTCCCGCGTCATTGCCCGGGAGACCATCAAGGCGTTCCGCAAGAACGTGCTGGCCAAGTGCTACGGCGGCGACATCTCCCGCAAGCGGAAGCTGCTGGAGAAGCAGAAGGAAGGCAAGAAGCGGATGAAGTCGATCGGCAGCGTGACGATCCCGCAGGAGGCCTTCATGGCGGTGCTGGACCAGGGCGATTAGGCGACCGCCGGGTCTGGAATAGCGGTTCGGGCCGCTGGCGTTGCCGCACGGACGTAGTGGCGTTTGGGCCCGCGCGGATTTATCGTGTGCGCTCTCAAGGAGAGTGCCATGAGTTACGTGCGGCGTGCATTGTGGGGCGGTGTGCTGGCGGCCGCGGCGGCTCCGGCGCTGGCGCAGCCGATCGCGGTTGCGAATCACAGCTTCGAAGAGCCGGCGATGGGACCGGGCGGCTTCCAGAACCTGGTTCCGCCGGGCTGGGCATCGGACAGCGCATCGGGCCATGGCGGGGTGTTCCATCCGACGGTGAGCTCGTGGAACTATGCCGCGCCGCACGGGAACCAGGTGCTGTTTCTGAACGGGTGGGCGGTGCGTCAGGATGTGGCGCAGGCCGCGCAGGCGGGGCAGACGTACACGCTGCGGGTCGCCGTGGTGCATCGGCCGCAGTTCTGGCCGGGAACGTACACAATCAATCTGATGGCCGGATCGACGGTGCTGGCCACCGATGCGGGGACGCTGAATCCGCCCGTGGGCGGCTCGCTGACCAGCACGCTGACGGCGACCGTGCCAGCGGGGAGCCCGGGCGTTGGCCAGCCGCTACGGATAAGGCTCGCGGGGCCGACGCAGACGAACTTCGACAACGTGCGGCTGGATATCGGCATCCCCGCGGTGTGCTACGCCAACTGTGACGAGAGCACGGCGACGCCGGTGCTGAACGTGGCGGACTTCACCTGCTTCCTCCAGCGGTTCGCGGCCGGCAGCCCGTACGCGAACTGCGATTCGAGCACCGCGGTCCCCGTGCTGAACGTCGCGGACTTCACCTGCTTCCTGCAGCGGTTCGCGGCCGGCTGCCTCTGATAGTGGTTGGCGGCCGAGTTCTTTCCGCGGTCCGGTTCGGCATCGCATCCGGGGCGGTTTCCCGCGAAAGCGGCCGCGATGGTGCGGCCGTGCAGCCCCCCCTTGCATCCGCCGTTCGTGCGCTCTAACGACATCTCCGGCTTCCTCCAGCGGTTCGCCGCCGGCTGCCCGTGACCGACGCGGCACGGGGGTGTGACCACGAAAGGTGGCGCGTTTCGTGGTCAGAGGCGGTTCTGAGTTGCCTTCGGCGGATCGCCGGCAAAACTTCGGTGCAAGCCCCCCGAGATCGCGAGGTCCTGCGGTCGCAGGGGGAGTCGGTTATGCACGTTGGAGATAGGGACGGGGGGAGCGGGCGGGCGTTTGTTTTCGAGCTGACGGGGAAGCGGCCCCACATCCCGGACCGGGAGCTGGTGGCGGGGCTGCGCACGTACGCGCGGCTGGTCGGGGGGCGGGCGTTCTCGGCCAGGGAGTGGAACGCGTGGGAGGGAAGGCCGTGCGTGGCGGCGACGATCATGAAGCGGTTCGGGACGTGGCGTAGGGCGCTGTCGCTGGTCGGCGTGACCGGGGGCAAGGGCCAGTCGTACCCGCCGGAGGAACTGATCGAGAATCTGGAAAGGGTGTGGCGGGAACTCGGGCGGGCGCCGGGGAACCGGTGCATCGGTCGTCATGGGACGATCGGTGCGGGGCCGTACCGCCGGGTGTGGGGGAGCGTGCGGCGGGCGTGCGAGCAGTTCGCGAAGTTCAAGGCGGGGCAGATCTCGTGGGATGTGCTGATGCGGGGCTCGGGGAGGACCTACCGCAGCCCGCTGCGGCCGAGTTTGCGGTGGGAGGTGCTGGAGCGGGACGGGCACCGTTGCCTGGGGTGCGGGCGGGCGGCCGGGGAGCCGGGCGTGAAGCTGGAGATCGACCATGTGCTCCCGGTGTGCGCTGGCGGCACGGACGAGATCGGGAACCTGCGGACGCTGTGCGCCTCGTGCAATCGGGGGAAGGG
>JAEYVB010000094.1 GCA_023429345.1 Planctomycetota bacterium | reverse complement strand
GGTGAGGCTGTACCGCCGGGCTCCGCGGCTGGCGGTGGTCTCGCGGGCGGTCGAGGAGGCGATCGCGCGGGAGAACCCCTCGGCGGTCCCGCGTGTGCGCGTCATCCCCAACCCGATCGATACCGACATATTTGTCCCCCCTGCGAGCGGCCGGGTAGCGCGGACCCCGGGGACGATGCTCTTCACCGGGCGCGTGCACCCGGAGAAGGGGCTGCACCTGCTCATCGAGGCGTGGCGGTCGCTGCTCCCGCGGCATCCCGGCCTGGGGCTGCGGTTCGTCGGTCCGTCGGCGGTGAGCGCGGGGGGCGGGGGGGACGATTACATCCGGCGGCTGCACTCGGTCGCGGGGGATCACGAGATCCGCATCGATCCCCCGGTGTACGGGCGCACGGCGCTGGCGGATGTGCTGCGCGAGGCCGACTACTTCTGCTATCCATCGCTCGCGGAGCGGGGCGAGACGTTCGGCGTGGCGCCGCTGGAGGCGATGGGGACGGGGCTGGCGCCGGTGGTCTCCGACCTCACGTGCTTCCGAGACTTCCTTGAGCCGGGGGTGAACGGGCTCATTTTCGATCATCGCGCGCCCGATGCCGTGACGCGGCTGAGCGACTCGCTGGATCGCCTGATCTCGGACCCCGCGGGCGCAGCGCGGATGGGCGAGGCGGCCGCGCGGACGGCCCAGCGGTTCAGCTACAGCGCTGTGGCGGAGCAGTTCCTGAGCGACTTCGAGTCCCTCCTGCGTGACCGCGCCGGGGGTGCGGGGACGCGGTGAGGGCCTCGGCCCTCGCCGGCGTGTTACAATCGCCCCTCCTATCCACCCTGGAGCCCGCCCATGCCCGGCATCTGTCCCAAGTGCAGCCAGTCGATCAACAGCCTCAAGGGCGAGTCCGTCCAGGCCGATTTCGGGCATGGCGCGTTTTACTCGATCTTCCTGAAGTGCCCGATGTGCAACATCATCCTCTCCACCCAGATTGATCCGACGCTGCTCCGGGAGGAGACAGTCAAGCGGATCACCGACGACCTGTCGGACCGGATGAAGGGCGGCACGGGGACCGAGCCCCTGCAGCGCCCGCAGCAGCCCGGGCAATAAACACCCTCGGGGACCTCATCCCGCTCACTCCAAAGGCCCGGCGATCGGGCGGGCGGGCGGCCGGCGTATCCTTCCAGTCGGTGGGTGGCCGGAGGGAAACGGGCATGGGTAAGCCGGTCCGGACGTTGATCGCCGTCCCTGTGTACAACGAGCAGCGCTACGTGCTGCGGGTGCTGGACGCCATCCTGGAGCACGCCCCGCCCCCGCGCCAGGTGCTGGTGATCGACGACGGCTCCACGGACGCGACGCCCACGCTGCTGGCCCAGCATCCGGTGGAGGTCATCCGGCACTCCAAGAACCGCGGGTACGGCCGCTCGATGCAGGACGCGTTCCGCTGGGCGGCGGTGGACGGGTTCGACTGGATCATCACCATGGACTGCGACGAGCAGCACGAGCCGGCGGCGATCCCGCGGTTTGTGGAGGCGGCCGCGGCCGGGGATGCGGATGTCGTCAGCGGATCGCGGTACATGGTGGACGAGGCGGAGGCGGACCGGCCCCCGCCGGACCGGCGGGCGATCAACGCGCAGATCACGGCGGAACTGAACGATCGGCTGGGTCTGCGGCTCACCGATTCCTTCTGCGGCTTCAAGGCCTACCGCGTGGCGGCGCTGAAGGAGCTGCGGCTGGATGTGGACGGGTACGCATTCCCGATGCAGTTCTGGGTGCAGGCGGTGGCGGCGGGGCTGCGGATCCGCGAGATCCCGGTCAAGCTCATCTACAACGACCTGAACCGTTCATTCGGCGGGCCGCTGGACGACGCCCAGATCCGCTTGAACCATTACCGGTGCGTGCTGCACCGCGAGCTTCGACACTGCGCCGACCGCCTGCCGCGGCGGGCGGTGACGGACACGATGGCGAAGGCCGACTGCTCGTGACCGAGCCGGAATCGCTGACCATCGCGCCCGAGGCCGGGTCGTGGCGGTCGCAGCTGCGGCACAACCGCTCCCCGGAGGCGCTGCGGTTCCGGGGACAGATGGGGTTGCCGACCGACCGGCCGGTGGTGATGACCGGGCACCAGGCGGAGTTCTGGCATCCGGGGATCCTGGCGAAGTACCTGGCGGCGGACGCGTTTGCAGCGGCGGGCGGGGAGCAAGCGCCGGGCGTTGCCTTTCTGGTGGTTGATCAGGATCGGCCGGAGCGGACGGTGGTGCGTTACCCGGTGGTGGAAGCCCGCGGGAATCTCGGGGTGCGGGAGATCGCGTACGGCATTGGCGGGGACCCGCCGCCGCCCGGGCCGGGCGCTACGCCGCCCTTTGTACGGGACGGGCTCCGCCGGATCGGCGAGGCTCTCGCCGCGCACGCGGGCGAGCCCACGGTGGCGTGCCGGGTCGCCTTCGCCACGCGGGACCTGATGGCGCCGCTGCTCACCGAGCGCGGCCGCAGCGCCCGGGTGCTGTTCGCGAGCGGGCTGCACCGCGCGGATCTCTTCGGGGAGCTGGTCGAGCGCATGGGGCGGGAGCCGGAGCGGTGCATCCACGCGTACAACGCCGCAGCGCTCGCGCACCCGGGAGCGGGCATCCGCGCGCTGGTGGCCGACGAGGTGCAGGACCGCTGGGAGCTGCCGCTGTGGCGGCTGCCGCCCGGTTCGCCGCGGTCGCACGTCTACGCGGAGGATCTGCCGGGCATCCCGCGGGAGGAGCTGGCGCCCAAGGCGCTGTTCATGACCGGGCTGCTGCGGCTGGCGGGATGCGACCTCTTCATCCATGGGCTGGGGGGCGGCGGCGGCGATGCCGGGGGCGGCTACGACGCCATCACCGACGCCTGGCTCACGGCGTGGCTGGGCGAGGAGGCCGTTGCCGCGCTCGCGCCGGTGACCGTGGTGACGGCGACGCGCTACCTGCCGCTCGAAAGCGCGGCTTCGCCCGCGCCCACCCCCGCCCCCACCCTCGCCCCCGCGGAGGCCGCGCGGGCCGTCTGGCGCGCCCACCACGCGCGGCATATCCCGGCCGAGCTGGGGCTGGACGGGCTGGACGAGCAGCGGCGGTCGCTGGTCGGGCAGATCGCCGCGGCCGATCGTCGCACCCGCCACCGGCTGTACCGCGACCTGCACCACCTGCTGGACCGGTACCGCGCCGAGCATAGTGAAGAACTGGCGGCGCTGGCCGAGCGGGCGGAGTCCGAACGGGCGCGGCTCGGGGACCCGGCGATTCTTCACGACCGCACGTGGGCGTTCCCGCTGTACCCGGCGGGGATGCTGGATGAGTTGCGGGAGGGCATCCGCCGGGCCTTGGGCGCGGGATGATCCCGGGTTCAGCGGGGGTTCACCCGCGTCTCACCGTGCACGCGCAACCTGCCATCAGGATGCCCGGACTCCAGATCGACGAACATCTCCGCTTCGAGCGTTCGGAGTGGGTCGCCGAGCGGATCGGATGGTGCGCGACCTGGCTCTTCATGCTCCTGGCGCTCGCGGGGGTGCTTGGGCAGGGCCCGATCGCGTCCACCGCTCGGGAGATGCCGGGCATGACGCTCGAGTACATGCGCTTCACGCATGTCTCGCAGCCGATGGAGTACAGGCTGCGCCTGAGGCCGACCGGGAGCGAGTCCGAGGTCGTGATCTCCGGCGGTCTTCTGGGGGCGATCGAGATCAGCAGCGTGCTGCCCGAGCCCAGGGAGCAGCGGGCGCGCGCGGACGGCGCCCTCGCCCTGATCTTTCAGAACCCGACGGGCGCAACCGAGCTCGGCGTGACCATCCACGCCGCGGCGACCTCGCCCGGCAAACACACGGGGCGGCTGGAGTACGCCGGCGACGCGATCGACCTCTGGCAGTTTGCCTACCCCTGAAGCAGCACGCGGGGAAGGACCGTCATGGAGAGCGTTCTCAGACCTCTGGCCATCTACTTCTTCCTGCTGCTGCTCCTGCGGCTCTCGGGCCGGCGCACAATGGGGGAGATGACGGCCTTTGACTTTGTTCTCCTGCTCATCATCGGCGAAGCCACGCAGCAGGCGCTCCTGGGGGACAACTTCTCGGTCACCAACGCGCTGATCGTGATCGCCACGCTGGTGGGGATCGATGTGGCGCTGGCCCTCCTCAAGGGGCGCCACTCCAGGCTCGAACGGCTCATCGACGGAACGCCGGTCGTTCTTGTCCAGGACGGGAAGCCCCTCACCGCCCGGATGAAAAAAGAGCGCGTGGAAGAGGCGGACATCCTCTCGGCGGCGCGCAAGCTCCGCGGCATCGGCGCGATGTCGGAGATCCGGTGGGCGGTCCTGGAGTCCGACGGCCGCATCTCGGTCATCCCGTACCGCGACGGGGAGCGCGAGATGGAGGCGACGGGGATTGAGGGCTAAGGGCCGCGCCGGGCAAGGACAATGCGCTCAACCCACGCCCCCGCCGGGGTTTGCACCCGCGGCCCCTCCCCGCGCCGCTCCCCGCGGGCGCCCGCCCCGCGCAGCTCCTGCGCCCTCCGGCGGCGGAAAGCCGGGGTTCCGGGCCGACTTTCCTGCATGCAAAGCCGACTTTCCTGCATGCAACGCCGACTTTCCTGCATGCAACGCCGCGTTACATGCATGCAAATCGGCTTTGCGCGCGCGCAAATCGGCTTTGCGCGCGCGCAGAGCGGCATTGCGCGCGCGCAACACGGGTTTCCCTGCATGCAACGCGGCATGTCATGCGCGCAGCGCGGCTTTGCATGCATGTAACGCCGCGTTGTATGCGCAAAGAACGCCGCTTCACGCCCGGACATCGGCATGGCCCGCTCCCCGATCCGACCGGGACCCGTCCAACGCCGCCCCGGCGGCGGGCGGTCTCACGGTGGCTGGGCGCCGGGCGGTTCCGAACGGGCCGGGGTCATTCCCCCCCCACTCCGCGGGCGGCCGCGGCCAGGGCCTCGGCCTGGAGGGTCCTGAAGGTCCCGAGGGCGTGGGGAGAAGCGGGGTCGGCGGCGGGGTCGGGCTGGCGGCGGGTGTAGCGTCCATCGACCTCGAGGTCCCAGGCGCAGCGGTGGTCGGCGAGCATGACGTCGACGATGTGCTGGAGGCGTTCGCGGGCGAGCCGGTCCTTGACGGGGCAGGCGGCCTCGACGCGGGCGGAGAGGTTGCGGTACATCCAGTCGGCGCTGGCGATGTACCACTCGCCGTCCACCGGGTCTTCCCGGCCGGCGCCGAAGTGGAAGATGCGGGAGTGCTCGAGGAAGCGGCCGACCACGGAGATCACGCGGATGTTCTCTGACAAGCCCGGCAGCCCGGGGCGGAGGCAGCAGAAGCCGCGGACGATGAGCGTGATCTGGACCCCCGCCTGGCTGGCCTCGTAGAGCTTGTTGGTGACCTTGAGGTCCTCGAGGGCGTTCATCTTGGCGACGATCCTCCCGCCGGGGCCCGCGCCGGTGCGGGCCCGGCGCCGGGCGAGCTCGATCTCGCGGTCGATCTTCTCCATGAACTTGCGGCGCATCTCGAAGGGGGCGACCAGGAGCGTGTCGTAGGCGCGTTTGAGCGAGTGGCCGGTGAGGAAGTTGAAGAGGGCGATGACGTCCTCGGTGATGTCCTTGTCGCAGGTGAGCAGGCCCAGGTCGGTGTAGAGCTGCGCGGTCGAGGGGTTGTAGTTGCCGGTGCCGACGTGGGCGTAGGAGCGGAGGACCCCCTGCTCGCGCCGCACGACGAGGCTGGTCTTGCAGTGGGTCTTGAGGCCGACGACGCCGTAGGCGACGTGGACGCCGGCCTTCTCGAGCATGCGGGCGAAGCGGACGTTCTTGCTCTCGTCGAAGCGGGCGCGGAGCTCGACCAGCACGGCCACCTGCTTGCCCTCCTCGGCGGCGCGGACCAGGCTGGCCACGAAGGGGGAGTCGGGGCTGGTGCGGTAGATCGTCTGCTTGATGCACAGGACGTCGGGGTCGCGGGCGGCGGCGGCGATGAAGCGCTCGACGCTGGCGGCGAAGCTCTCGTAGGGGTGGTGGAGCAGGATGTCGCGCTCGCGGATGGCGCTGAAGAGGTCGCCGTCGGCCTGCTCGGCGAGGCGCGGCGGGATGACGGCGCTCCAGCGCGGCTCCTTCAGCTCCGGGAGGTCGAGCTCGGCGATGGAGAGCAGGTCGGCGTACTCGAGCGGCCCGCCGCGCTCGTAGACGTCGTCGGCCTCGAGGCGCAGCGAGGAGACCACGAAGTCCAGCACCTTGCGCGGGGGGTTCGGGGCCACCTCGATCCGCACGGCCTTGGCGAAGCGGCGGAGGCGGAGCTCGTGCTCGACGGATTGCAGGAGGTCCTCGTGCTCGTCGTCCTCGACCTCGATCGCCGCGTTGCGGGTCACGCGAAAGGCGATCACCTCGTGGATCTGCATCCCCGGGAAGAGGTCGTCGAGGTTGTTGCGGATGACCTCTTCGAGCGAGATCAGCCGCAGCGGCTCTCCGGGCGAGGCGGTCCGCGGGAGCACCGTGTGCTCGGCCCCGCTGAGGAGCTCATCCCGAACGAGGATCAGCCGCGGCAGGACATCGGGGATCTTTACGCGCGCGAAGTGCGTGTCCTGCTCGCCCGGCGCGCTCACCATGACCCCGATGTTCTCCGAGAGGTTGGAGATGAACGGGAACCGGTGCCCGGGGTCGACCGCCAGCGGCGTCAGCACCGGGAAGACGTTGGCCATGTACCAGCGGTCGATCGTTTTCCGCTCGGCCTCGGTGAGGTCCTGGTACCGAAGGAGCGAGATGCCGTGCCGCTCGAGGCCGGGCAGGATCTCTCTCTCGAAGCAGGCGGCCTGCTCGGCGAACATGTCGTGCACCACGCTCCGGCAGGCGTACAGGAGCTGCCGGGGAGTCAGGCCGTCGGGCGTGGCCGCGGAGAGGCCGGTGTCCACCAGCCGCTTGACGTACCCCACCCGCTTCATGAAGAACTCGTCGAGGTTGGACGAGAAGATCGCCAGGAACTTCACGCGCGTGAGCAGCGGCGTCCGCGGGTCGGCGGCCTGGGCCAGCACCCGGCGATTGAACTCGAGCCAGGAGAGGTCGCGGTTGAGCAGGCGCTGCTCGGCATCCGCCAGGGCAGCGCCGGGCGAGAGCGGGCCCTCCTCGGGCTCCTGCCCCTCGGAGAAGGACGGGAGCGCTGCCGCCTCGGGCTCGGTGTGCTGGGCGTGCAGTTCCAGCTTGTGCGGCCGCGGGGCGCCCGCGGGGCGAGCGCCCGCGCCGCCACCCGGGGCAGCCGGCTGCGACGAGGCCGAGCTGTGCGGGCGTGCGGTCATTGTTCCTGGGGGCGCGATGGCGTGGGCCGGCCCGCGCCGGGAAGGTAGTAGGTAGCAGCGCAGCCGGGGGCCTCGGTGATGCGCACCGAGACCAGCCAGGGGCGGCGGTCGTTCATGTCGATCGCGGCGCGGCCGGGCATCGGGGATCGGGGCGACTCGGCGAGCACCCCCTTCAGATCGGCCGAAAGGCCCTCCGCGATCGAGCGGGCGACGATCTCCGCGGTCGGGTTCAGGGTCAGCGCCCCCCCACCGGCGCCCCCTTTGGAGAAGGGCTCCACCTCGTTCAGGTTGCGGTTGTGCCAGCGGCCGACGAGGGTTTGGAGCGAACGTTCCACCACGTGAAAGTCGCACAGGAGGCCATCGCCGTCGAGCGCCGCGCCCGCGAGGGTCGCCGTCACGTGCCAGTTGTGCCCGTGCAGGGGCTCGGGCTCGCCCCCGATCAGGATGGCGTGCGCGGCCGCGAACTCGGCGGTGACCTCGATCTCGTACATCAGGAGAGAGGGTAGGGGCGGGAGGGGGGGGAGGGTGTCCGGGCCCGTCCCAGTCTGAGGGCGCGATCGTTCAGAGCGCACTTCGTGCGCGGGGCCGAGGAATCAGGGCGGGGCTCAGGCGTCGCCGGTGCGACAGAACTCCCGGACGCCCATTCCCTACTATCCCCCCGCGTGTACCAGGCCCTCCTCACCCGCCGCTACCTGACCAGCAAGGTCATGCCCCTGCTGGCGGCGGTGGCGGTGACGCTGTGCACGGCCATGGTCCTCATCGTGTGGTCGGTGATGGGCGGGTTTCTGGCGATGCTGGTCGAGTCGGGTCGGACGCTGATCGGGGATGTCTCCATCTCCAACGCCTCCGGCATCACGCACTACGAAGACCTGATAGACCGCCTGGAGGATGACCCGAAGATCGAGGCCGCCACCCCGGTGGTCGAGACCTTCGGGCTGCTCAAGCTCCCCTATTCGCTCCACCGCGTGATCGTGAAGGGGATCGATGCCGAGAGCTTCGACCGTGTGACGGGCTACGGGCAGAGCCTCTGGTGGAAGCCCCTGGACACGCCGCTCCCCAAGGATGTTGACGGCCGCGACCTGCGGGTGGACCCCGACGCCCGCGCCGGGCTGCAGGAGTACTACAACGCCGCCATGCGATTCCAGGATTCCGGCCCGGGGGGGCCGGGAGCCGGCCGGCGGCCCCCGCTGGTGATGGGGATCGAGATCGGCGGCTACAACGAGCGCACGCCGGAGGGGTTCGTAGAGCCGGTTGTGCCGCTCCTGGGCGAGAACGCCGTGCTGAGTGTGGTGGCGACCGGGAAGGGCGGCAGCGTGCTGATGGAGCAGCAGCCGCGGGTCTTCTCGGTGGTCAACCAGTTCCGTTCCGGGCTCTACGAGATCGACGCCAACACGGTCTTTGTGCCGCTCACGAGCCTGCAGGGACTCCTCAAGATGGACGCCTCGGTAAAGGCCGAGGCGCCGGGGTACTACGTGGATGCGGAGGGCGTCGAGCACTTCGACGACGGCGGCCCGGCGGGCGCTGCGGTCGCGATCCCCGCGCGGGTGAACACCGTCCTCATCCGCGCCAAGGACGGTACCGACGCGGATGCCCTCCGCGCACGGGTCGACCTGATCTACGAGGACTTCGCCCGCGCCCACCGGGAGAGCCCCTCGCCGCCGCCGGGCGCGGCGGGCGTCCGCATCCAGACGTGGCGCGACCAGAACGCGATGCTCATCGGCGCGGTCGAGAAAGAAACCTACATGGTCCTGACGATCTTCGGGATCGTCAGCCTGACCGCGGTTTTCCTCGTCCTGGCAATCTTCTGGGCGATGGTGAGCGAGAAGACCAAGGACATCGGAATTCTTCGGGCAATCGGCGCCAGTCGCGGCGGGATCGCGTGGCTGTGGCTGCGCTACGGGCTCGCGATCGGGGTGGTCGGCGCCGTGTTTGGGGGCATCGCGGCGTACCTCGTGGTGATGAACATCAACCTGATCCATGAGTGGATCGCCCTGACCGGCCAATGGATCAGCGGGTTCTTCGGCGAACCCAAGAAGCTTTATATTTGGGACCCGCGGATCTACTACTTCACGCAGATCCCCAGCCAGATCGTCCCGTGGAAGGCGGCGGTGGTCCTGCTGGGCGGCGTCCTGGCCAGCGTGATGGGTTCGCTGGTGCCGGCGGTAAAGGCGGCGCGTATGGACCCCGTCCGGGCCCTCCGCTGGGAATAGCACGAGCGAGCAGCGACCAACACCCCATGCCACTCATCTCCGTCCAGGACCTGCACAAGACCTACCGCCTCGGGCGGGTCGATGTGCCCGTGCTCCGGGGGGCGACGCTGGATGTCAACGAGGGGGAGTGGCTGGCGGTGCTGGGCGCTTCGGGCTCGGGGAAGAGCACCCTCCTGCACCTGATGGGGGGCCTCGACCGGCCCGACAAGCGGAAGAACGGGGCCCAGTCCGTGCATGCCGGCGGCCGCCGCGCCGGGGCGATCCGGTTCGGCGGCGAGGTCATCCACGACTACTCGGAAACACGGCTTAACCGCTTCCGGGCCAGCCGCGTTGGGTTCGTTTTCCAGTTCTACCACCTGCTGCCGGAACTGACCGTGCTCCAGAACGTGACCGTCGCGGCCATGGTGCGCCACGGGCGGTTCCGGTTCCGGAGGGGCGCTGCCGAAAGCTACGCTCGGGGGCTGCTGGAGGCCTTCGGACTGGGGCACCGCCTCCGGCACCGACCGGCGGAGCTTTCCGGTGGGGAGCGGCAGCGGGTCGCGATCGCTCGGGCCCTCATGAACCAGCCGCAGGTGCTCCTCGCCGATGAGCCGACGGGAAACCTTGACCGGGCGACGGGTGACAAGATCCTGGACGCCATCGCCGAGCTTCGGCGGGCCCGGGGCCAGACCATCGTCATGGTGACCCACGACACGGCGGTCGCGAAGCGGGCCGATCGGGTTATCCGGCTGGAAGATGGACGGGTCGCCCCCGCCTGACGGGGTCAAAAACGCGTATGAAAGGCGTTCCTCGCCGGTCCGGAATGAGAGCGGTATCATCTTCGCCTACGACGCTCAGGAGGTCTTTCTGTCCACGTTGCCCGCCAGCTCCCACGCCAGTGCTCACGCCCGCAGCGCTGAGCCCGCTGCCCCTACCCCCCGCACGGTCACCCTGCGGGGGCTTTCGGGGGAGCCGGTGCCGGCCAAACTGGTGGATGTGGGCCCGGGCGCGGCCGCGGGCCCGATCGGGCGGCCGGTGGTCTTCCTCCACGGGCTCGTGGGCCTGAACGACCACTGGGAGGATGTCGTCCGCATGGTGCGGCACAAAGTGCGCTGCATCATGCTGGAGATCCCCCTCCTGCAGCTCCGTGACGCGGACTGCGGGGTCGAGGGCGTCAGCGTCCTCACCGAGCGGTTCCTTGAGGACACGCTGGGGATCGGCAAGACCTCGGACGAGCAGGTCATCCTGGTCGGGAACAGCTTCGGCGGGCACGTCGCCCTGCGGATCGCCCTGCAGCGGCCGGACATGGTCGGCGGGCTGGTCCTGGCGGGCTCGAGCGGCCTTATCGAGCGGACGATGGTCAAGGAGATCACCGTCCGCCCCAGCCGCGAGTGGATGCGGCGGAAGATCAGCGAGCTCTTCTACGACCCCGAGAAGCACATGCGGGAGGCGGACCTCGACCGCGCTCACAAGGAGCTCTCCGAGCGCGCCGGGGCCCGCGCGATGGTCAAGCTGTCCCGCTCCGCCCGCAGCGATCACCTCGGAGAGCGGATCCAGAACATCAAGGCGCCGTGCATGCTCATCTGGGGCAAGCAGGACGTCGTGACCCCCCCCGAGGCCGCCCACGAGTTTCTGGCGAAGCTCCCGGACGCCCGGATCGTCTGGTTCGACGACTGCGGCCACGCCCCGATGATCGAGAAGCCCGACGAGTTCGCCCGCGCCATTCTGGACTTCAACGCCGAGCTCGACCGCCGCGCGGGCGCTTGAATCGCGGGTGCCGGCCTTGACCACCACCGCCCGACAGCCCCGCTGGACCAGCCTCGTCGGCCGCGGCCTGCGCCTGCGGCTGGCGCGCCGGATCCGACTGCTGGACGATCTCGACTACTGGCGGGAGAACTCGGCGCTGCTCCAGCGGCGGCAGCTCCGGTGGCTCCTGGAAGCGGCGAGCGAGACGGAGTTCGGCAGGGCGCACCGCTTCGGGCGGCTCTCGATGCTGGGGGATGACGAGCTGCTCCCGGCGTACCGCGCGGAGGTGCCGGTCTCGGACTGGTACGCGTACAAGGACCCGATCGCCCGCATGCGCGAGGGGGCGGAGCCCGATGTGCTCTGGCCCGGCCTGGTGAGGGACTTTGCGCAGACCAGCGGGACGACCGCCGGGGACAAGTACATCCCGGTCAGCCGGGCGATGCTCAAGAGCAACTTCCGGGCATCCCTCGACATCTTCGCGAACATCGCGCGGTTCGGGATCCCGCTCGCCCGCATCACCGCGGGCAAGAGCCTGTTCCTGGGGGGCTCGAGCGACCTGGCGACGAACGAGCACGGCATCCGCACGGGGGACCTCTCCGGGATCGTGACGCCCCTGATCCGCTGGCCGATCAGCGAGATCTACGCGCCCGGCCCCGAGATCGCGCTGATGAGCCACTGGCCGAGCAAGATCGACGCGATGGCGCGGGCGACGATCGACCAGGATGTGCGGATGATCTCGGGGATGCCCTCGTGGGCGATCGTGCTCTTCGAGCGGGTGCTGGCGCTGGCGAAGGAGCGGGGCCGCGCCGCCGAGACAATCCGCGACATCTGGCCGGACCTCGAGATCTTCGTGCACGGCGGCGTGAAGTACGCGCCCTTCGAGCCGCGGGTGCGGCAGTTCTGGAGCGGGTCGCCGACCGGCGAGGATGTGCCGGACCGGCTGGAGCTCTACCCCGCGAGCGAGGGGTTCGTGGCGATGCAGGATGAGCCGCTCGAGCCCGGCGGCTACGGCCCTGGGCGCGGCGCCCCGCTGCGGCTCAACACCGACATCCGTCTCTTCCACGAGTTCGTCCCGCTCGAGTCGATCAACGAGCCGAACCCGCCGGCGTTCGCGTGCGACGAGGTGGAAAAGGGGCAGAAGTACGTGGTGGTGCTCACGACCTGCGCCGGGCTCTGGCGGTACATCCTCGGGGATGTGGTCGAGTTCGACACGATCCCCGGCGGACTGGACGGGGCGGGCGGCGAGGGCCCGTGCCGGCTGCGGATCGTCGGCCGCCACCGCCACTTCATCAACGCCTTCGGCGAGAACCTCATCGCGGAGCACATCGAGAACGCGGTCTCCGAAGCGGCGCAGAAGACAGGCCTCGTGATCGGAGAGTTCACCGCGGCGCCCATCTACCCGCGCGAGGGTCAGAAGGGCGCGATCGAGCTCGCCATCGAGCTCGGCGGGAGCCCCGATCCGGCGGGGGTCGCCGGCTTCCGGGACGCGTTCGACGGCCGCCTGAAGTTCGAGTCCGTGGACTACGGCACCAAGCGCACCGACGGGCTGGGAATGATCCCCCCCACCGTCACGCCCCTGCCCATCGGGACCTTCCACCGGTGGATGGAGAGCCGCGGCAAGCTCGGCGGCCAGCACAAGTGCCCGCGCTGCGCCAACGGGCGCGAGATCATCGACAGCGTGGTGTCGTTCGCGTCGCGGTGAACGGGCTTCTGGCGGAGCCGGTCGAAGGTGAACGCCCGCTCAAGCGGGCTGGATCGCCGCGGCAACCCGGCCGCCGCTCGTCTAGAGTGGACCGGCGCGTCCCCTCGGGGACGGTCAACAGGGG
>JAEYVB010000068.1 GCA_023429345.1 Planctomycetota bacterium | reverse complement strand
TGCTTGGGACGGGCGCCGTTGGTCCAGAGTCGGGGAGGGAGTGAACGGAACAGTGCATGGGTTCTGGCCGCCGATGCCCGGCCAGGTGAGCCCTACCACGCCGATCGCAATCGGTGTTTTCAGCCACTCGGGCGGGGAGCCCGTGAACCAAGTTGCATTCCTGAATGGCTCGTCGTGGGAGAGTTTGGGCGGAGGTGCGGCAGGGACCAGCGGGCTCCCGCTTGTGCATGCAATCTCGTGCTACGAATCTTCTATCGTTGTCGCGGGCGGCTTCAATAGTATGGGCGGCGTTGTTGCGCAAGGGATCGCACGCTGGGATGGCGCCGCGTGGCACGCCTTTCCGGACGAGCGAGCCGCCAATGCCTACAGCCTGAGTGTGATCGATGGCACGCTTTATGCCGGCGGATATTGGCAGGCACCGCTTCCGACGTTCTCAACCACTGGACTCCTTCGCTGGGACGGGCAGAACTGGCAACTCGTCGGAACGAACTATCCGCGCGAGCACGTACTCGCGATCTGCAAGTTTCAGGGAGCGATCTACGCCGGCGGCTCTTTTGACAACTTTGGCGTGCCCGTCAACCCCTCCGAGTACATCGCGGCCTTCGACGGCAACACATGGGCACCCGTCGGTCCGGGCCTGAACGGTCGCGTCTGCGCCCTCCAGGTCTTCGATCCCGATGGGCCCGGCCCCCTCCCGGAAACGCTGATCGCCGCGGGGACGTTCACCACCGCCGGCGGCCAGCCCGCCTCACGCATCGCCTCGTGGAACGGCCAGTCATGGTCCCCGCTGGGCTCGGGCGTCAACGGCAAGGTGAGTTCCCTTACGGTCTGGCGCGGCCGGCTCGCGGCCGCGGGCGAGTTCACCGTGGCCGGCGGCATCACCTCCCCGGGGCTGGCGTTCTGGGGCTGCCCCCAGCCCGAGCCCTGCCCCGCCAACTGCGACGGGAGCACCGCGGCGCCCACCCTCAACATCGCCGATTTCAGTTGCTTTCTCCAGCGGTTCGCCCAGGGATGCGACGCGTCGTGGCCGTGCTATGCCAACTGCGACGACTCCACCGTGACCCCGTACCTGAACGTCGCCGACTTTACGTGCTTCCTGCACCGCTTCGCGTCCGGCTGCCCGTGAGCGCTGCCCGGGATCGGGCATCACACGTTGAACAGGAAGTGGCACACATCCCCGTCCTGCATCACGTAGCCCTTCCCCTCCACCCGCAGCTTCCCCGCCTCCTTGATCGCCTTCTCGCTCTTGTACTTCTCCAGGTCCCACACCGAGTAGATCTCGGCCCGGATGAAGCCCTTCTCGAAGTCGGTATGGATCACGCCCGCGGCCTGCGGGGCCGTCGCCCCGATCGGCACGGTCCAGGCGCGGACTTCTTTCGGGCCCGCCGTGTAGAAGGACTGGAGCCCCAGCAACTTGTAAGTCGCGCGGGCGAGCTTGGCCAGGCCGGGCTCGTCGATGCCCATGGATTCGAGCATCTGCTTCTTGTCTTCGCCGTCGAGCTCCGAAAGCTCGGCCTCGAGCTTGGCGCAGAGGGGGACGACCTCGGCGCCCTCCTTGGCCGCGTGCTCCCGCACCCGGCGGGCCTGCTCGCTCTCGCCGTGGAGGTCATCCTCGTCGACGTTGATCATGTAGAGGACCCGCTTCGCCGTAATCAGGCTCAGCCCCTTGAGGGCCTTGGCCTGCTCGGGGTCCTCGATCTTGACCGTCCGGGCCGGCCAGCCGGCCTGGAGCGCCGGGAGGACCTTCTTCAGGGCCTCGTAGCGGGCCACGGCCTCGGGCTCCCGGCTCTTTGCGGCCCGCTCGGCCTTGCCCAAAGCGGACTCGACCGTCTGCAAATCCGCGATCACCAGTTCCGTATTGATGGTGTCGATGTCCCGGACCGGGTCGATCGTCCCCTCGACGTGGTGGACTTCCTCACCGCCGGGGGCCTTGGTGAAGCAGCGGACGACCTGGATAATCGCATCCACTTCTCGGATATGGCTCAGGAACTGATTTCCCAGCCCCTCCCCCTTGCTGGCCCCTCGGACCAGACCGGCGATGTCGACCAGCCGCAAGGCCGCGGGCAGGACCTTCTGGGACGAGATGAAGCTCTGGATGACATCCAGCCGCGGGTCGGGGATTGGCACCACGCCGACGTTGGGCTCGATGGTGGCGAAGGGGTAGTTCGCCGCCAGGGCCTTGCCGCTGGTCAGGGCGTTGAAAAGGGTGCTCTTGCCCACGTTGGGCAGGCCGACGATTCCGGCTTCCATGGCCAGTCCTGCTTTCTGTTAGGGTATCCCCGAACACGGGGCCGGAATGGTAGGGGGCCGCCATCCGCTCGTCCTGGCGCGTTCGGGCATGAGCCAGCCGGTCAGATCGATGAAAAATCCGCGCTCGCGGGTGGCTGAACCGCTGTTGTTGAGGCAACTTTAGAGCGTGGCGCGGCCGGATTAGGCGCGGGGGGTGCCCCCACGCCCCGGGGTCGGTCGGTCGGCGCCATCTTGGTTCGGTAAATACAAGGGGCCTTTCGTATGAAATCATTCGTCTCCATCGCGGGTATCGCCGGGCTGGCCTTGGCCGCAACCTCGGCAGTCGCCCAGGAGCGCACGCTCCAGATGGATATCAACAACCTGGCCTTCCAGGCCCGGGACGGGGCGGGGGCACCCTCGGCGTTCGGCGGCCTGACTCATTCGGGCTCGCTGGTCCTGCAGGACGACCTCCCCACCAGCCTCCTGAACGACATCGCGATCCGGACGGGCGGTCCGGGCAACCCATTCATCCCCCAAGCCGTGGCGGGCACGCTCGGCGACGTGATGATCGTCATCAACCTTGCGAGCGGCAATGTCACCGGCGGGTCGATGATGATCCACACCGGCAGCGACATGTACTCCGCGAACATCGCCGCGGGCGGCAGCGTCAGCTCGTTCGTGGGCGGCGGCTTCAAGATCGAGGCGCTCAGCGCCGGCGGGATGTTCTCCGGCCCCACCTACGCGGGCGTCGGCATCGCCGACTTCTTCGCGGCCCAGGGCGGCGGCGGGCTCCCCGGCTCGTTCCTGAACTTCCGCATCATCCCGGACGGCACCGGCGCCGGGCATTCCGACATCGACCTCTTTGTCACCAATATCCCCAGCCCCGGCTCGCTCGCCCTCCTGGGCATGGGCGCGGTCGTGGCTATCCGTCGACGCAGGCGATAACGGGCTTGATCCCGAAGGGAGAAAGGGCGAACGGCCTCCACCCGGGGGCCGTTGTCCTTTTTGAAGCCCTGGCGGACGTGACCGGCCGGTGCATGCGGCCGCGGCCGAGGACTAAACTGCATGCGTGCGCTCGTAGCTCAGCTGGATAGAGCGGCGGTTTCCTAAACCGCAGGTCGTGGGTTCGAATCCCGCCGGGCGCGCTTCTTCGGGGTGATCCCGCGGGGTGACAGGAATGGCAGTTCGTGGTTTCGCCGCATCGCCGCGTCTCCCGGGCACCACGTGAGGTCCGGCCACATCGCAGTGAGGGGGATTTTCACGCAGCGGGGGCCGATCTCGCCCGGTGGCACGCGGGTTGTACCGTATCTGCCGGAGAAACCGAGAGATGCGTCTACGCAGCGCCCGCCAGATCGGCTTTGCGCTGGCCGCGGCCGTCGCGCTGGCCGGCTGTGCCTCGCCGCCCCAGGGGGGCCCGGCGGCCGTTGTGCAATCGGATGGACCGGTCGGGGCGAACCGGCTCGAGGCGAACCAGGGCGGGAGTTGGGAGGTCGTGCTCCCGGGTGGAAGCACGGGCCCGCAACTCGCCCAGGGTCCGGAAACCTCGCGGCTCGACGCTGTGCTCGCCCGCGGGCCGGCGTCGCTGATCGAGGAGAGTTATTGGCCGGACTTCCGCGGCCCACGCCTGGACCGCCTGCGCCGCATCTGGCTGACGGGCGAGCCGGAGCATCTCTACTACTTCCGACCGGGGCCCGCGTGGCCGCACTACCACCCGCAGCGGTACCGGGGCTGGTAGCGGAGGATCGCCCTTCCCACGATTCCGGCGTCTTCTCGGGCTTTTCTCGCGTCGATCGGTTCTATGGGACCCTGAACTGATCGCGCTCTCCCCGGCGGCCGGGGGCGAGATTATCCGCCGCGCCCGCGCAGCCAGTGCAGCCGTGCAGCAATCCGCGCCGAGCGCAACCCGCATGCTGGTGCCGGGATGCGCTGAATCGGATGTTGTAGGGTGAGCACGCCCACCGGCGAGGCTCAAACGGAAGCCTGCTGGAAGGAGTTGGTCATGAAGTCTCTCGCGTTCATCACTGGTCTCGCGGCCCTCGCCGGAACGGCGTTCGGTCAGGCCATGCCCGGCTCCGGGCTCGTGGTCCTTCACCAGACCGCCTCGGGGGCCCTGAGCCTCACGGGCCAGTCGTCGGTTCGGGTGCCGGCGCACTCCGTCTACGTCAACTCGAGCTCCCAATCCGCCGTCACAACCGTGGGCGCGGCGATCATCGACACTCCCAACCTGTACCTGGTCGGCGGGGCCAACTTCACCGGCGGCTCGGGGTGCACCGGGACGGTGGTGAGCGGCGGCGCGCCGTACCAGAACCCCTGCAGCGGGTTCATGTTCCCCAACCTCTTTGAGATGGAAGACCGCGGCGGGCGTTCCATCAGCGGCGGCTCCAACGTCGAGCTTGAGCCGGGCTACTACTCGGGCGGCATCACCGTCTCGGGCAACTCAAACGTCCTGTTCAAGCCCGGCAACTACGTGATTGCCGGCGCCGGTCTGAAGGTGACCTCGGGCGCGCTCTCCGGTAACGGGGTGCACATCACCATGATGGCGGGCGGCTTCGACATCGCCGGCGCTTCCACGTTCGTGTTCACGCCGCCCCTCACGGGGTATCAGGCCGGCATGGTCTTCGCCCAGCCGAACTTCAACACGACCATGATGAAGTTCTCCGGCAACAGCGGCACGACTATCTACGGCACGATCTACGCCCCCAAGGCCACGGTCCGGCTCGTCGGCACCAGCAGCGTCGAGGGCGAGGGCCCGCAGATGGGCGACCTGGTCGTCGCCGACAAGATCGAGCTCACGGGCACCTCCCTCATCAAGATCGGCCGCGAGAACCTCCAGGCTATCGTGCTGCCCAAGCTGCCCCTCTTCGACTGATACCGACCTTCCCCCTGCAAGGAGGGAGCCGCCGACCGGGGCCGAACAGCCCCGCTCGGCGGCCCTTTTGCTTTTCCTGCCGACAGGCTTTCCACGCTCCGCCCGCACCCCGATCCGCAAGCCTGTCGGCTGCGCGGGCCGATGTATCTTCGCCGGCCGCCGGGGTGCACGGAGATGCCCCGCGCCCGGCGCTTCTGGATACCGGACAGGGAGCACGGATGGACACTTTCGTTATCGAGGGCGGGCGGCGGCTCGAAGGCCGCGTGCAGATCAACGGCGCCAAGAACGCGGCCCTGCCGCTGATGGCCGCGGCCCTGCTGACCAACGAGCCGGTCAGCCTGCGGGATGTACCCCCCCTGGCGGACATCAAGAACCTCCAGAAGCTCCTCTCCGAGCTCGGGTGTATCCGGACGAACGAGGCCGAAATCGGCCACCGCCTGAAGCTCCAGACCACCGACGAGCGCAACAGCCACGCCCGGTACGAGATCGTCCGGACCATGCGGGCGGGGATCTGCGTCCTGGGGCCCATGCTGGCCAAGCGCGGGGAGGCCAAGGTCTCCATGCCGGGCGGCTGCTCGATCGGCGACCGGCCGGTGGACCTCCACCTGCGGGGGCTCCGGAGCCT
>JAEYVB010000065.1 GCA_023429345.1 Planctomycetota bacterium | reverse complement strand
CGGCAGCCCGGAGTACCCCCCGCATATCGGAGAAGTTCGACACCGGCGTTCCCGCGATGGAGACGACGCGAGTGCCGGGCCGGGCCACGATCTCCGATCCGGGCTGCCCCGCCGCGCCCAGCAGCCTCGGCGGAAGGGAGAGAAGCGTGCTCTCGTCGAGAGTGGTGCCCGCCACGAAACCGATCTGGCCCGCGCCCACTGCCTTGACGGTCGGCGGCGGGTCGAGCGTGACGATCCGAGGGCCGTCCGAACTCTCTCTCAGGACATCGACCGGGATCTCCCGTCCCCGGTGGGCATGGATCTCGGCCATGCCCTCGGCCAGGCTCGGAAACTTCGTGTTCCCCAGTCGCACGAAGACATCACTCGGCTCCAGCCCTTGCGCTGGCTCCGGCGACGTGACCGCATCGTCCACCCGCATGACCGGAGTGAGGCCGAGGAGGTGTTCGACCGACACGGTTGTCCCCGAGGGGATCGTGAGCTTTGCGAGCTCGAACTCCGGTTCCGGGGATATCTCCTTTATCACCCTCGAGCCGTGCTCGCCTTCGAAAACCACCGTGAGGGGTGCGCCCCTGCTCGATGCCGCTGCCAAATCCAGGGCTGCGGCATCGTCCGCGGGTCTTCCGTTCACCGAGACAAGGCGCATGCCCGGGCGTACACCCTCGAGGCCGAGTTCGGCGAGTTGCTCATCGAAGGATTTCCGCAGTTCGGGCCGGCCCGGGGGCAGCGATATCAGCACCGGGGATGAGGCCGGGAACACGCCCATTTCCAGGAGATTCGCCCCGCCGATCTCGGGCACAACGGCGAACTCCAGCGGGAGTTCGACACCCGGCCGCTCGACGATGAGCCGCACAGGCTCTCCGCGGCGGGACATCGCCGCCGCCAGTACGAGGTCCGTGAACTCCTCCGGCTTGCGCCCGTTGACGCTTGTCACTACATCCCCCGCCCTCAAGCCGGGGCGTGCCTCGCCGGCCGCCGTCGCGTTGGTGGGGATGGCCGCGGCCGCGGGCGAGCCCGGGAAGGTGCCCCCGATCTGCGGCGGCTCCGTCTTGAGGCCGGTCATGAAGACGAGAACAAAGAGCACGGCCGCGAGGATGAGATTCATCACCACACCGGCGGAGATGACGATCATCCGTTTCCAGGGGCGGGTGTTCTGGTAGCTGTCGGGCTCACCGCTGACCGCGCGCGGGTCGAGGTCGTCCTGTCCGAGCATCTTCACGTATCCGCCCAGGGGCAACCAGTTCAGGCGGTACTCGGTGGGGCTCAGCGAGGCGGGCGCGACAGCGTTGAAGCCGGTCCGCTCGGCGTCCACGAGTTTCTTGTACTCGGGCTCCGTGCTTCGGCCGAACCGGACGCCAAGGCCTTTGCGGTAGCTGACGATCGGCTTTCCGAAGCCGATGGCGAAGGCCAGCACACGGATCCCGGCCCACTTGGCGGCCAGAAAGTGGCCCAGCTCGTGGATGAAAATGATGAAGCCGAATCCCAGAACCACCAGAGCCAGGTCGGGCAGCGTGGCGAGAAACGCGAGCAGTGGTTGCATGTGGCTCCATCGTAGGACGCGGGCGCGGCTTTTAGGGAATACCCAAACAGCCGCAACCCTTAGACGACAAGCGGGTCCTCAACCCTCGAGGTCGAGTGACCGCGTCGTGCCCGCCCGCCGGAGGAATCCGCCGGGGGTGTACTCCTGGTGCGATTGGCGGTCTTCGTGGGCTTCCTCCTGGTCGTTGCCCACCAGCCCGCGGACGCCGTCCGCGGAATCGGTGATCTCGACCAAGTCCTCCTCCCGCTCCACCCCGTCCGGGCCCTTTCGGACCCGCTTTGCCCTGGCGTTGGCGCGTTCGGCCGGGGTGACCCCGGGCACGGCGGGTGTGATATGAGCGCCGATGATGCTCATACACCGCTATCGGCCGCCGCGCGGCGGGGAGATTGAAAACCCAGCCGGTCGCCCTTTATCGGTCCAAAGGCCACAACAGGTTGGGTGTGGTCAGACGCCGATGAGGTTGACGCCGCAGTCCACGTACAGGGTTTCGCCGGTGACGCCGGCGCTGAGCTCGCTGGCCAGGTACACGGCGGTGTTTCCCACATCCTCGCCGGTCACCGCCCGCCGGAGCGGGGCGCGCTCGGCGCTCCGTTCGGCCATAGTGTCAGTGCCGCCGACGGCCGAGGAGGCCAGGGTCCTGAGGTATCCGCCGGAGATGAGGTTGACCCGGATGTTGTCCTGCCCGAGTTCCCCGGCGAGGTAGCGGCCGGTGCATTCCAGGGCGGCCTTGGCCACCCCCATGACGTTGTACCCCGGGACGACCTTCTCCGCCCCGTAGTAGCTCATGGCCATCATCGAGCCGCCGCCGGACCGGGCCATGAGGGGTCGTGCCCGCTGGGCCATGGCCAGGAAGGTGTAAGCGGAGATGTCGATGGCCGAGAGGTAGGCCTGGCGCGGAGTTTGCGCGAACTTGCCCAGCTGGAGCCATTCCCGGTCGGCGAAAGCGATCGAATGGACCAGGAAATGCAACGAGTCGAAGGCGTCGGTGTAGGCCGCGAACGCCGCGTCGAGCTCCTCATCCTTCCCGGCGTCCATCGGGACCATCCAGGGGTCCTGGACGCCGAGTTCCTCCACGGCCTTGCGGGTCCGGCGCTCATTCTTCTCGCCGGGGAGGTGGGTGAATGCAACCCGGGCGCCGTGCTCCAGTAACGCCTTGGCGATGTACCACGCGTACGAGCGGTCGTTCGCGATTCCGACGACAAGTCCAGTCTTACCCGAAAGCAACGCCATGCACATCTCCTTGTGCGGGAACAGTAGGGGGAATCTTCCGCATTGGCCGATTGAGGCGGGTGGGTACCATCGCCACTGACCCGCATGACGGAGGAGCCATACATCACGGCGGCGGATCTTTACCGCACCATCCGCGGGACCGGGCTTGTGCGCCGACTTCTGGAGCTCGCGCGTGACGAGGACCTGGGGTCTGTGCCGGCCGGCCCGGGAACGCACGGCGGCGGGGACATCACAAGCCGGGTCATGATTCCGGCCGGCGCGACCGCTTCCGCGGCGGTGGTCGCGCGGCAGTCGGGGGTGGTGTCGGGGCTGGCGGCGATCCCGGAACTCATCGAGGTCTTCGGAGCGGATGTCCGCCTCCGGCCGCTGGTCGAGGACGGGCGTGCGGTCGCGGCCGGGGCAACGATCGCCACGCTTGCCGGGTCCGAGCATGACCTGCTCGCGATCGAGCGCACGCTCCTGAATCTCGTGGGGCGACTGTCGGGCATCGCGAGCGCGACGGCACGCTTTGTTGCGGCGGTCCGGGGAACACGGGCCCGAATCTACGACACGCGCAAGACGACCCCGGGGCTGCGCGTGCTGGAGAAGTACGCCGTGTGCTGCGGCGGCGGCTCCGCCCACCGGATGGGGCTGCACGACGCGGTGCTCATTAAGGACAACCACCTCGCCGGCGTGTCGCCGGGCGAGTTGGCCGGCAGGGTGCGGCGGGCAGCGCAGGACGCCAGGCGTCTCCGGCCGGACCTGCTCTTTGTGGAAGTAGAGGTCGACACGCTCGAACAGCTACGAGCCGTGCTTGCGCTGGAATCGGGCGTGGTCGACATAGTCCTCCTGGACAACATGGGCACGGACACCCTGCGCGAGGCGGTCCGGATGCGCGATGCGTCGGCCGCGAGTCCGAGGCTGGAGGCGTCCGGGGGGGTGCGCCTGGAGACAGTCCGAGCGATCGCGGAGACGGGGGTCGAACGGATCAGCGCGGGCGCTCTGACGCACAGCGTCTCGGTGCTCGACGTGGCGCTCGATGTGTTGCCGCCGGGAGCGCCCTCATGAACGAGGACCTTACGGACTGGACGGAGCGGCTCGAAGCGGCCATCGAGGCGGAGGGCATCAGCTCCTTCGATCGCGTGTTCGTTCTCAGCGCCTGCGAATCGACGCAGGATGCCGCCAAGCGCCTGTGCGCTTCCAAACCCGGCGCCGTCGTGGTCGCGGGCCGTCAGACGGCCGGCCGCGGGCGCCTCGGGCGGCCCTGGGTGCAGAAGGGCGGCCTGGGCATTGCGGTCACGTTCGTATTGCCGCACGACCGTCTGGACGCAGGAACGCTCTCGATCGCGGCCGGTGTGGCCGCTGTCGAGGCCGCCGGGTCTTTACTTGACCAGGCGCAAGGGCCTCGGGTGGGCCTGCGCTGGCCGAACGATCTCGTAGAGCGGGGCCGCGGCCGCAAGGTGGCGGGGATCCTGGTAGAACGCTCCGAATCGTTGATGTTGGTCGGCGTCGGGATGAATGTTCTCCATCGGGAGTCGGACTGGGGGGAGGATCTGGGCGGCCGGGCGTGCTCGCTGGCGGAGCTCGGTGCAACGGCCACGAGGCTCGAGGTGGTCCGTCGGTTGATGTGTGCCCTGGAAGGGGCGCTCGCGCTGAAGCCCGAAGCCCTCGCGGAGGCCTGGGGTCATCACGACACGCTGCTGGGGAAACGCGCAGAATTTGCCTACAACGGCTCGCGATATCAAGGGGTGGTGGACGCTATCTCGCCCACCCACGAGATCGTGATCCGCACCCCGAGCGGCGACCCTCAGCGGCTGCCGTGCATGCAGACGTCTCTGGTTCGGTGGGAGTGAGTCGGTCGCAAGTCGCGGTGATCCGAGCGGTTAACGCCTCCCAACGGACCGATCTCGGCCCGCTACGAATTCACTGTTCCGCATCGGGGCGACTTGTGGTAACCTCTTGAACTCGCGGGGCTCGGGTCAGGGGTAGACCCGGCGCATGTGCCCGTGAAATGTCTGAGGAGGCGTCCGGATGCCGCGCGCCAAGCCAGGTTCGACGGGAGTTGACCGGCGATCCATCCTCCTCGAAGGCCGAGCGATGCGTTCCGCGCCCGGCGCCCGCCCATCCTGGGGCGGGATTCTCCTGCTGGGGACGTACGAATGAGTGGGCAGGCCGGCGACCAGCTGAATGCCATCGAGGGCGTCGTCAAATGGTTCGATCCCCGCAAGGGTTTCGGCTTCGTCGTCGGCCCGGACGGGGAGGATGTTTTCGTCCACTACACGATCATCGAGGGTGAGGGCTTCCGCGCTTTGAAGGACGGCTCCAAGGTGATCTACGACGCGGTGAAGACGGAGAAGGGCTGGAAGGCCGTGAAGGTGCACCGCGTTCAGCTCGAGGTGGTGGTGCCGGAACGCAAGGGTTACACGCGATCGCCACGGCGCTGAAACAGCAGGGGCGGAACGGTCGCCGCGCTGTGGAGGGGGCGTTCCGAGCGAGCCCGCCGGGGCTTCACTCGCCCGGATAGGTGGAACTGGTGCGGTCCGTTTCCCAAACAGTCACGGATCGGAGTTCCGCATCCGCGGATTCCCGCCGGATCGCCGGGGCGAGCAGTTCAAAGAAGACCCGGGCGATTTGCTCGACGGTCGGGTTGACGCCGGCCGGCGGGGCAAACTCGGGGACATCGCAGCTGAGGTTCTTGTGGTCGAAACGCTGAACGATGACCTCTTCGCTGATCCGCTCGAGCTGGTGCAGGGTGAAGGATTGCCTGCCCTGCACAAGGCGAACGGCGATGCAGGGCTCGAACTGGTAGTTGTGCCCGTGACCGCCGGCGTTGTTGCACTTGCCGAAGAGGTTGCGGTTCTCCCCGTCCGAAAGCGACGGGATGTGCAGCCGGTGGCTGGCGGCGAAATCGAACCGCTGCCGCAGCAGCACAACATCCCGGGCATCGGCCTTCATCTCGACGGAATAGTACGGGGTGAGTCGCCACCGAACCGCCCGGAAGATGGGCGGGAGCTCCGCCGCCAGGGCCTCGACGAGTTCGGGGAGCACTTCTCCCGGTTCGGCTCCGGGGCGGTCGTCGCAGGCGCGGACAACCCGCGGCAGGACCGCCCGCCGGACCGCGTGATCGATCGTCTTGATATTGACCAGATAGCCCGTGGCGGCGTCCACATCGCCAGAGCACCGGATGTCGATCTCATAATGGCGACCCAGGCCCCGCATCGACGGTGTGCCCGCGTACCCGTTGGGCCCTGCGTTCCATGGGCCCTCCCTTGCGTCCCGCGGGTTGACGCTGAAACGCACGGTTCTCGTAAGGGTGGCCATTTCATCCCCACTTTAGCCTCGCGGAAGCGGGGCCTAGTGTTTTCACCGCAACACTGTTGTTGCTGATCTCGTGGGTACATACAGGAGACAATCGATGATTCGCACCGTTCTCGCGTTCACCGTTGCCGTTACTGGACTTTCGCTCACCGGCTGCGAGGAGAAGGCCACCACGCCGACCACGCCGCCGGCCAACAGCCAGCCCGTCCCGACCACCCCGCCGCCCGCGCCCGGCACGCCCGCTCCCTCCGCCGGCTGATCCAAGACAAGGGTCCCCATGAACGCGATCAGAACCTCGTTGGCCGCGGCCGCAGCGGGCGTCATGCTCGCCGCTGCCGGCGGATGGAACGCACCGATGCACCAGCCCGAGACGCCGGCGAAGTCCCGGCCGTCGGCCGCGGATCCCTACGTGCTGGGGTTCACGGTCAGGTCGATCGACGGCAAGGATGTGGACCTCTCCCAGTACAAGGGCAAAGTCGTCATCATCACGAACGTCGCGAGCAAATGCGGCTTCACGCCCCAGTACGAGGGGCTGCAGAAGCTGTACGAGGCGAAGAAGGATGAGGGGCTCGTCATCCTGGGCTTCCCGGCCAACAACTTCAATGGGCAGGAACCCGGGAGCAACGAGGAGATCGCGTCGTTCTGCGAAAGCAGTTTCGGCGTCACGTTCCCGCTGCTCGCCAAGATCAGCGTCAAGGGGCCCGACCAGCACCCGCTGTACAAGAAGTTGGCGGCGCAACCCGAGCCCATCGGCGGCGATCCGAAGTGGAACTTCACCAAGTTCGTGGTCGATCGGCAGGGCAGGGTTGTCGCCAGGTTCGATGCCGAAAAAGCGTACGTCCGTACGCCGGAGCTCGAGCCCGCGCTCCTGGCAAAGGTGGATGAACTCCTGAAACAGGGCTGATCGGGCAGCAGCGGCAGCAGCCATCCAACCCCCGGGTAATCTACCCCCGGGGGTGTTTCTTTTAGAGGGGGCCGCTGGGCCCTCCGGGTTGCTATTTCGGGACCGGCCATTTACAAAACACGCGTGCCCCTCTTCGAGTACACCGCCCGTAACCTCACCGGCCAGCGCGTCCAGGGCGTACTGGCGGGTCAGAGCGAGCACGCGGTCCTGGGGGAGCTCGAATCCCGGCAGCTGATCCCCATCACGATCCAGACGCGGGAAGAGAGGACGCCGCTGCTTGGGAGCCGGGTGTCTATCCGCAGGCTCGCGACCACGTACCTCCAGCTGTCCGACCTCCTCCGGGCGGGGGTGCCGCTGCTGCGGTCGTTGAAGCTCCTGGGCGGGCGCAAGAGCCAGCCGAAGATCTCCGCGGTCTTCAAGGACCTCTCCGAGGGTGTCTCCCGCGGCGAGGATCTGGCGGATGCCATGGCCCGGCACCCAGACACCTTCCCGAAGGTGCACATCGCGATGGTGCGGGCCGGGGAGAAGGGCGGCTTTCTCGAGCAGGTCATGGCGCGGCTCGGCCAGTTCGTGATGACACAGGCCGAGATGCGCGGCAAGGTCATCGGGAACCTGATCTACCCGGGCGTGCTGTGCACATTCGGCGTGATCGTGCTGGGGGTGATCTTCGCGGTCTTTGTTCCGAAGTTCCGGCCCCTGTTCAGCGAGATCCCGGACCTCCCGGCCGTGACCAAGCTGGTCTTCGCGCTCAGCGACCTGGTCGGCCGCTACGGCCTGTGGACGCTGGGCGCGGTGGTGGTGCTGGCGGTGGGGGTGTGGCGGTTGGCCCAGCGCCCAGCGGTCCGACGGAAGATCTCGGAGGCCAAAACCAGGGCGCCGGTGACAGGGCCCCTGGTACGTTCGCTGGCCGCGGCCCGCTTCTGCCGCATGCTCGGGACAATGCTGGCCAACAACATCCCGATGCTCACGGCCATGCAGATCGCCCGGGATGCCGCGGGCAACCTGCTGATGGAGGAGGCGATCGACAAGGCGACGGAATCGGTCCGCAGCGGCCAGACGCTCGCGGCGCCGCTGGGGGAGTCGAGGCTCTTTGCGGATGATGTGATCGAGATGATCAGCGTGGCGGAGAGCGCCAACAACCTCGACGAGGTGCTGGTGACCATCGCGGAAACGATCGAAACGCGGGTCGACCGGATGCTGACGACGGTGGTGCGGCTGATTGAGCCGCTGCTGCTCCTGATGATCGCGGGGGTGGTGGTGCTGGTGGCGGCCGGACTGGTCCTTCCGATGACGAAGCTGAAGGCGGGCTTCTGAACGGAGGTGGCGGGCCGCCCGACGGCGTTCTCGGGCCGGAGGTCGTCCCCGCCCCCTCGTCGCTGGCCCTGCTCGGCCTGGGCGGCCTCATCGCCGCCCGTCGCCGCCGCTGATCCGGCTGCGCAACGCTTCGCCATGTCCCGGCGGCCCCTTCCTCGTGAGGGGCCGCCGTGCTTTTTCGGCCCCGCCGCGGCGTCCTTACAATGCCCGGCGTGCCCCCCGCCAGGCCCACAGACCGTCCGGATACGTCCGTCGTGCCAACGCGGGCCGAGGTCTTGGAGGTGGTCCGCCGCACGTGGGGTTTCGATAGCCTGCGGCCGATCCAGGAGGAGGCCATCCGGGCCGCGCTCCGGGGTCGGGACTCCCTCACGGTGATGCCCACCGGTGGGGGCAAATCACTCTGCTACCAGGTGCCGCCGCTCGTTACGCGAAGGCTAGGGGTGGTGGTGAGTCCGCTGATCGCACTCATGAAGGACCAGGTCGATGGCCTGCGCCTGGCGGGGGTGGCGGCCTCGGCGATGCACTCGGGGCTGGATCGTGAGGACCTGCGCGGCATTGAACATCAGCTGGAGTTGGGCGAACTTCGGCTGCTGTTTGTCGCGCCCGAGCGGCTGCTGGCGTCGGGCTTCCTGCCGCGGCTGGTCAGGGCGAACCCGGCGAGCTTTGCGATCGATGAGGCCCATTGCATCAGCCAGTGGGGGCACGACTTCCGGCCCGAGTACCGGCGGCTGGCGGAGCTGCGCGAGGTGTTCCCGGGGGTGCCTTTTCACGCCTTTACCGCGACGGCCACCCAGCAGGTGCAGGACGACATCATCGCTCAGCTGAAGCTACGGCAGCCCGCGGTGCTGATCGGCCCCTTCGACCGGCCGAACCTGATCTACCGCGTGGTTCCCCGGCAGAAGGCGGACCAGCAGTGCGCTGAGATCGTGCGGCGACACCAGTCGGGGGAGTCTGCGGGGGCGACCATCATCTACTGCCTGTCGCGGCAGAACACGGAGGATCTCGCGGCCGCGCTGCGGGCGCACCGCATCCAGGCCGAGCCCTACCACGCGGGACTCAGCCCGAGGGAGCGGCACCGGATCCAGGACGATTTCGCCAACGAGCGGCTGGATGTCGTGGTGGCGACGGTGGCGTTCGGGATGGGGATCGACCGCAGCAACGTGCGCTGCGTCATCCATGCGACCATGCCCAAGAGCATCGAGCATTACCAGCAGGAGACGGGGCGGGCCGGGCGGGATGGCCTCCCCGCCGAGTGCATCCTGCTCTACAGCCCCGGAGATGCGGCCCGGTGGCAGCGGATCATGCGTGATTCGGCGGCCGAGAGCGGGGGGGAGCAGGGGCTGCGGATCCAGTTGCAGCTGATCGAGCGCATGCAGCGGTTCGCGTCCAGCACTGGATGCCGGCACAAGGCGCTGGCGGATTACTTCGGTCAACCGTACCCGAACGCGGGGGGGGCACCCGAGGAGTCGACCAAAGCGGCCGCGCCGCCACCCTGCGGCGCCTGCGATGTCTGCCTCTCCGAGCTCTCGGCGGCGAAGGATTCGACCACCATCGCCCGGAAGATCCTGTCGTGCGTCTACCGCGCCGAGCAGAAGTTCGGCGCTGCCCACATCGCGGGCGTCCTCCGCGGGCAGCGATCTCAAAAGATCCTGGATTGGCGGCACGACCAGCTCAGCACCTTCGGCCTGCTGCGCGACCTCCCGCGGCACGCGATCCTCTCGTACATCGATCAGCTCCTGTCGCAGGGCCTGCTCCGGCAGGTGACGGACCCGTACCCGGTGCTGACGCTCACTCCGGCGAGCCTGCCGGTGCTCAAGGGCGAGCGCGAGGTCGTGCTGCTAGAGCCGCCGACGCCTGTCTCGGGACGCGGCGGATTGGCCGCTCGGGCCGAGACGCCCTCGCTCCCGGAGGGGGACGCGAGGCTCTTCGACTCGCTGCGGGCGTTGCGGCTCTCGCTGGCCCGGGAGCGGAACGTGCCGCCCTATGTGATCTTTCCCGATACCGTCCTGCGGGAGCTTGCGCGGCTACGCCCGACGACGCCGGCACAGTTTGCGACGATCAAGGGTGTGGGGCACAACAAGCTGGCGACGTTCGGCCCCACGTTCCTCGAGCACATCGCGGCCTTCGGGGCGTAGGTCGGTCGATGTGCGTCGAAAAAAAAACGGCCGGCCGGCTTGCCGTCCGCCGCCCGGCGGGTATAGTTCGTTGATTGGCGAATCATCGAACCAATTTGGACGAGTTCTCACGGGCGGCGGCCGCGCTCTCGGACCCGGGGCGGGTCCGCATCCTGGCCTCGCTCTTTGAGGGCGAGTTGTGCGTCTGCCAGATTCTCGAGCTGATCGAACTGGCGCCCTCGACGGTCTCGAAGCACCTGGCCGTGCTGCGGGATGCCGGGCTGATCGCGGGTCGCAAGGAGGGGCGGTGGATGTACTACCGGCTGAGCGACAGCCCGTCGGGGGGGGCGGCCGAGGGGGCCCTGGCCTGGGCCCGGGAGTCGCTGTCCCGAGACGGGGCCATCGCCGCCGACGCCAAGAAGCTCCGGGCCATCTGTCGCATGAACCCCGAAGAGATCACCACCATGCAGCGCGAGCGGCGCTGCTGCTAGCCGCGGCCAGTCCGCGGGAAGGAGACGATTGTGAGTACGCAGGGCACGAGCGATCACGAGACTATCCGCGGGCAGGTCCGCGAGGGGTACGCCGCCATCGCCAGGAAGGGGGTGTGGGCGCCCGACGAGAAGATCGGGGCAGGGGGCGGTGGGTGCTGCGGCGGCGGCGGCTGTTGTGGGGCGGGGGGCGGGGCGGCGGATAGCGTCGCCGGCCTGCCGGGGAAAATCGGCTACAGCGAGGCGGAGTTGGCGGCGCTCCCCGACGGCGCCAACATGGGGCTCTCCTGCGGGAACCCGACGGCGATCGCATCGCTCAAGCAGGGCGAAACCGTTCTCGACCTGGGCTCCGGGGGCGGCTTCGACTGCTTCATCGCGGGTCCCAAGGTGGGGCCGCGGGGGCGCGTGATCGGCGTCGACATGACCGCGGAGATGCTCGGCAAGGCCCGCGGCGGGATCGCGGTTTACCGGGAACGCACCGGCCTCGACAACGTGGAGTTCCGGCTGGGTGAGATCGAGAACCTGCCGGTGGCGGATGCGAGTGTGGATGTGGTGATCAGCAACTGCGTGCTGAACCTCTCGCCGGATAAGCCGCGGGTGTGGCGAGAGATCGCCCGGGTGCTGAAGCCCGGGGGGCGGGTGGCCGTGTCGGATCTGGCGCTTCTGAAGCCGCTGCCCGAGAACGTCCGCGGGATGGTGGAGGCGCTGGTCGGCTGCATCGCCGGGGCGGTGCTGGTCTCCGAGACGCGGGCGCAGATGGAGGCCGCGGGCCTGACGGACATTGTGCTCACGCCCAAGGGACAGTACATCGATGCGATGACCACCTGGGAGGACCCGCTCTACCGCCGGATCGTGGAGGAACTCCCGCGGGGCGCCAAGGCGAGCGACTACATCACGAGCCTGGACATCAGCGCCCGCCGGGCGGAGGGTTGACCCGTGACGGAGAGGCCGGTCGTGCTCTTTCTCTGCACCGGGAACTCGGCGCGGAGCATCATGGGCGAGGCGATCCTCCGCCACCTGGACGGGCGGGGGGCGGAGGGAGGCCGCTTCACCACGATGAGTGCGGGGATCGAGCCCAAGGGCCTCAATCCCCTGACACTCCGCGTGCTGGCGGAGAAGGGGATCGACACCGCGGGGCTCAGCAGCAAGTCGAGCGAGGCGCTGCTCGGGCGGGTGAACATCGCGCACGCGATCACCGTGTGCGATAACGCCGCCCAGCGGTGCCCCAGCTTCCCTTTCGCCCTCCAGCGCCACCACTGGCCTTTCGAAGACCCCGCGACGGCCACGGGCACGGAGGAGGAGCGGCTGGCGGTCTTCCGCCGCGTGCGCGACCGGATCGAGGCGCGCGTGCGCGAGTGGCTGGAGGAGAACCCCGGCTGACCAGCGGGGCGGCGGGGGTGGGCGGGAAAGGGTTCGGTTCGGACTGGCGGCGCTGCGGTTCACCCCGGGCATGCATCCACCTATCCTGTTCCCCCGATACCCACAGGAGCCCTCCCTATGCCGAGTTCTATCAGCATGACCGCCGGCCGTCTCTCGGTCCCGAACGACCCCATCATCCCCTTCATCGAGGGCGATGGCACGGGCCCGGACATCTGGCGGGCCTCGGTGCGGGTGTTCGACGCGGCCGTCGAGAAGGCGTACAGGGGCGAGCGGAAGCTCCACTGGCGGGAGGTGCTCGCCGGGGAGAAGGCGTTTAACCACACGGGGAACTGGCTTCCAGCCGAAACCCTGGCCTTGTTCAAGGAGCACCTCGTCGGCATCAAGGGCCCGCTGACGACGCCGGTGGGCGGGGGCATCCGTTCGCTCAACGTCGAACTGCGGCAGATCCTGGACCTTTACGTGTGCCTGCGCCCGGTGCGATGGTTCCAGGGTGTGCCCAGCCCGGTGACGAGGCCCGGCGATGTGGACATGGTTATCTTCCGCGAGAACACCGAGGACATCTACGCGGGGATCGAGTACGCCGCGGGCACCCCCGAGGCGCAGAAGTTCCTGGACTTCATCGAGCGCGAGTTCCCCAAGGACTTCGCGAAAATCCGCTTCGGCTCCCGGGACCGCGCGGGCGCGTGGCAGAAGCAGCTCGAGGCGATCGGCGGGCCCGCGCGTGAAATGCCGGTCGCGGTGGGGATCGGCATCAAGCCCATCTCGTACCTCGGCACGGAGCGGCTGGTGCACTCGGCGATCGGTTACGCCCTGAAGGAGAAGCGGAGGAGCCTGACGCTGGTCCACAAGGGCAACATCATGAAGTTCACCGAGGGCTCCTTCAAGGACTGGGGGTACAAGGTCGCCCGCGACTTCTACCGGAACCAGATCGTGACGGAGCGAGAGAGCTGGATCCTGGGGAACAAGGAGAAGGAATCGGGCCTCTCGGCCGAGGCCAACGCGAGGATGATCGACCCCGGCTACGAGATGATGACCCCGGACCAGCAGAAGAAGATCGTCGGCGAGGTCGAGGGCGTGCTGAAGCTCTGGCCGACGCACGGGGACGGCAAGTGGAAGTCGATGCTGATGGTGAAGGACGCCATCGCCGACAACGCGCTCCAGCAGGTGCTGCTGCGC
>JAEYVB010000055.1 GCA_023429345.1 Planctomycetota bacterium | reverse complement strand
CCCCCGCCTGCCGGACCAGTGGCCCGAGAGCCTCCCGCCCCTCCGCTACCGGTTCCCCCGCATCCTGCCCTCGGCCCCCGAGCACCGCGACACGCCCCCGCGCCACATCGGCCTGGAGCGCGTGCTCAACTTCCTCCTGGACTTCTGAGCCATGACACGCGCCCCCCGCGATGCACCCGACCAGGCCGCCGCCCTCTTCAGTCTCGACGCCCCGCCCGAGCAGCCCCGCGCCGCCGGGACCGGCGCCCTCGCCGAGCGCGAGCGCGAGTGGGCCGAGGCCGGGCAGGACCTCCAGGGTTTCGACCTCCTCGACCCCGCCGGCGCCGGTCGCGACCCCCGGCCCCCCGCCTGGCGCGGGCCCGTCATCGCGCTCGGCACGCTCATCGCGGGCATCGCCCTCCTGGTCGTCTTCGCGCAGGCCGCGACGCTGCTCAACCAGATCGGTCAACTCCCGCCCTACGCGCAGGTTCCCGCCGCTATCGGCGTGGCGCTGCTCATCCTCGCGGTGCTCCTGGCGCTCGGCCGCCTGCTCTGGACCTTCGGCCGGCTGGGCCGCTCGCCGCGCATCTCCGCCCGCGCCCTGAGGGAACTCGCCGAGCGGGCCGAGCTGCGGGCCGAATCCCTCCAGCGCTCCGCCCGGGCCAAGAAGCAGCTCCTGGCGCTCCTCCGGAACTACCCCCTCGATCGCACCCGGGACCGCCTGCGCCTCGCCCGCCTGGGCCTGTCGCCCGAGGAGCTCGCCCGGCTGCAGACCGTCCGCGCTGCGCTCCTGCGCGATGAGGCCGGGGGCGATGCCGCCTGGATCGAGCAGTTCGAGCGGCTCTTCCTCTCCATCCTCGACGAGGCCGCCCGGCGGCGCACCAACCGCTGCGCCTGGCTGGTCGGGCTCAAGACCGCCGCGGTCCCCGGCGGGGGCTTCGACGCCGCGATCGTCCTCATCAACGCCTACCTGCTCACCGCCGACCTCTGCACCCTCTACAACGTCCGCTCCGGCCCCTGGGGCACCGCCACCATCCTCGCCCACGTGCTTGTGAACGCCCTGGCCGCCAGCCAGGTCGAGGACCTCTCCGCCGCGGCCGCCGACCACTGGGCGGGGCAGATCTCGGCGCACATGGGGGGTGTGGCCGCGGGCCTCACCTCGATCGCCGGCAAGCTCACCGCCCGCGTGGGGGATGGCGCGGTCAACGCCCTCCTCACCCGCCGCCTGGGCACCGTCGCGATGCGCCAGATCCGGCCCGTCGAGGCTGCGGGATGAGCCCGTCCAATAACAAATGCCAAAAGTAGATTTTGGCAAGCGCGTGTCACATTTTTTATTGACATCCCCTCCCTTTCTGGGACATTCACCCCGCTGCAAACGCACCGGCCGCTTCTGGCCGGGAGTCGATCGGCGCGTTCCCGCCAACGTGGCGGGGACGAATCGAGGGTAGATGCGGCCGAACAGGCCGCAGGGAGAGATGAGATGAGAGCCTCTGTGATCGCTGTCGTGACGTCCGTCGCTCTGGTATCGACGGCCTCGGCCCAACTCTGGAATAACGGTCCCTTCGAGACCTCCCCCGGCATCTCCGCCCTGCAAACCGGTCAGACGATCTTCGGCTACGGGAACCAGGCCCCCCCTACCGCCAACTCCATGGGCGACGACTTCGTCGTTTCCGGCGGGGGCTGGAATGTCACCGATTTCAACGTGTTCAACTACCAGACCGGCGCGCAGACCAGCCCCTCCACGTTCACCAGCGTCAACATGACGATCTACAGCGGGGCTGTTGGCGACACCAGCAACCAGGTCTACACGACGTCGGGCCTGACCAACTCCGTCTGGACGGGCGTCTATCGCACCGATGCCACCGGCACAGGCACGCTCCGTCCCATCTTCCAGAACACCGTGGCCACGCCCGGTCTCGTCCTGGCCGATGGCAACTACTGGGTCTCCTGGAACGTCGCCGGGACGCTCACCTCGGGCCCCTGGGCCGTTCCGGTGACCCCGGCACCACTCGGGGCCAACGCGATGCAGCAGATCGGCGTCGCGGGAGCATGGGCAACCACGAACAACGGCGGCCTGCCCGACGACATGGCGTTCATCTTCAACGGCACGATCGTTCCCGCTCCCTCGTCTCTCGCCCTCCTGGGCCTGGGCGGGCTGGTGGCCTGCCGTCGCCGCCGCTGACCCCGGGCCGATTCACTGAGACACCGAGGCCAAGTGCATTTGCAGCACGCGGCGGGATAACTCCCCCGCGTGCTCTTTCATTTTTCTGCTTTGAGCCGCAGCGCCATATGAACCTCGTCCGCGGACTCCCCGGCGATCCGCAGGGCATCCTCTTCGCGCCCCCACTCCCGGAAGCCCAGCGATTCGTAGAGGGCCCGCGCCCCCGCGGTGCGGTCGCTGACCGAGAGCTGCAGCCTTTCGACACCCCACCCCCGCGCAGCGCCCACGAGCAGCTCCAAGACGCCCCGGGAGAGTCCCCGCCGTCGCGCAGAGGGGTGCGTGTAGACGCTGTAGATCCCCGCGATGTGCCGCCGCTTGAGCATCCCTTCCCGCACCAGGACGGCCACCGACACGAGCTCCGCGCCCGCGAAGGCGCCCGCGGTCGCCTGGTCCGCGCTCCGCATCGCCTCCGCCACCGCCGCCGCATCACTCCGCCGGTCATCCCCGGGGCTGGCCCCGAAGGCCCAGGGCGTCTCGACGAGCATCAGCCGGCGCAGGGCCACGAAGGCCTCGGCATCAGCCGGGGTCAGCAGCCGCGTAATGAAAGTGTCCGGCGGAGCAGCCTCCATAATCCATCCTTTGGCGCCGCCGCTGCCGCCGAAAGCCACCTCAGGGATTTGAACCCTGGACCTATGCTTTACGAAAGCGGCTCAGCCGATTCTACCAAGTCCACAAGATCGGACACATGCGGACACAATCCCCTCAGTTCCCCGGCGATTATGGACATGTTTTGGCGATCTCGGTCACCCGTCCGGAAGTGTCCAGCCGTGCACTTAGATGTCGGGTGTCAAAGCCGGTGTCAAACCGCCGCGGCCGTCTGTGAGGAGGTGACGGCATCGAACTCAGGCAGGGAATCCATCGCGTCCTCAAGATCGAGGGCACCGGCCTTGGTGTAGATGCCGATGGTGAGTTTGGGGTCGGAGTGCCGAGCCAGCTTGACCGCCTGCGAGAGCGGCACGCCCGCGCGCGCCATATTGGTAATGAACGTCACCCGCAGCGCGTGGAAGTCGAACACCGCCTCGTCGTTCGCCACTTCCCGGAGGAACTCGGATTCCTCCCGCTCCTTCCGCTCCTCGGGCGACCGCGCGGCGTCGATCCATTCCGCACGTGCCCCCCGCAGGTCCGCCCGCACCATGCCGACCACCTCATCCTTGAGCGGCAGTGTAAACGCCGAGGCGTTCGGCAGCTTCCGGGAGAGGTGCCGCGCCAGAACGGCCGCCAGGCCCGCTTGGATCGGCTGTATGGCTTCCTTCCGATTCTTGGCACTCCCGGCCTTGAGGCGCACGCACGGGGCCGTCCGGCCCTTGACGACACGGGCCAGTTGGAAGGATGCCCGGGTCAGGGAGCGGATCTCGTTTGAGCGCAGCCCCGTACCAATCGCGAGACGGTAGAGCAGCGCCCGCTCCTCGCCAGATACCCGGCAGCGCTCCGCCCCGTTTCGCGAGTGCCATACCTGGTCGGCGGCGCGCGCGGTATAGTCGAGCAGGTACCTTTGTTCCTCAACGTCGAGGGCCTTCCGTTCCCGCTCCACCCCCCCACTTACCCCTTGCATCTCCGCCACAGGGTTAGCGGGGAGCAGCCCTTGACGAACAGCCCAGCCGCAGAACTGCTTTAGTACCTGCTGATGCTTGCGAACGGTGTTGGGGGCTTTGCCCTCAGTCACCATCTGGCCAAACACGCGATCGGCCAGGGGGAGGGTGATCTCGGAAAGCTTGGCGATCTTCGCCCGCTTGGCGAACGCTTGCAGCACCTTCAGCACGTACTCCGCCCGGTCGGGCTTGTGGGGCCGGATGCTGTCCGCCCACCCTTCAAAGTGCTCGCCGATGGCCCCGGTCGAAGCCAGTTCGCAGCCGTCGAGAACGCCGAGTGCCGCCAGCTTCTGCACGAACACGGGCGGGAGTTTGGACAGCCATTCAGTCATGCCAGGCGGCGGCCGGTTGCCGGCCTGCCGAGACTCCAGAATGCGGCCGATCCAATCCGCGATGGTCTGCGCGTTCTTCTCCTCCTTGGCGCAGCTCAGGGCCCGCACTCTACCGGTGGGATCGGTGAATCGAACGGCGAAGTTACCGGCGGTCGGAATCACGTAGGGTCGAATGTGCTTCACGACTGCCTTTCTTTCTGTGGGGCGACGGTCCAGCCGATAACGGCGAGGATCTTCTCCACGTTGGAAAGTGACGGGTCATGCGATCCGGCGAGGAATCGCCGGGCGGTTGGCTCGCTGATACCGCTCTCTTTCGCGAGGCGGTACGCGGTCCATCCGCGACGCTCGACTTCGGCCCGGATACGGTCGGCAAAGCTCTCCGGCGAGGTCATACCGACACAGTAACGTCATACCTGACGGGTGTCAATCCTGACGACATACGACCGCACGATCGTACGCGAGCGGAAAGGTTGTTCGCATGCGAGTTGGCGACTCCATTACCACGGCGAAATCCGCGCGGCTGATACGCCCCTCGATCTCAGCGCTGTCTGGGTCCCAGCACGTTTACGAGTGGCCGCGGGGTTACCGCTACCTTGAATGCTTGGGGACCACACCGCCCTTAATTCCTGCCTCGTGCGGTGCCTCCCATGGGTGGACCAAGACGGGCTTGCCGTTCTCATTGATCCGGTATGTCAGGCATCGAAACCCAATGACCACGGGGCGGTGGAACACACGCTTCATGGTTATGTGGGAACTGGAAGCGGAGAGAACCTGGAGGTAGCCGCCGGGGCCTTGCTGGGCCTTGAGCTGCGCGTTCATGGCCGCGAACGCGTCCTCGACCGGCTTCTGGGGGTCGTCGCCGTCCGCCGGGGCGTCCGGGAGGCCTCCAGTCGCCGGCTCGAAGAGATCAACTCCGATTGAGCCGCCGCCACCTTGCCGCAGGAACGCCGTCATCTCGATCTCGCGAGTGAGATAGACCTCGGTAATGACACGCACCAGGCGGCCCTCGCACATCTTCTTGATGTCCTCGGATTCGAAAGCGGGCCACGACGGCGCCACGGCGGTATCGACGACCTCCGCCGGCAGACCATAATGTTCGGAGGCTCTCAGCTTCAGCGAGGCGCCCTCCACTCGCGAGAAGGCGCCGCCCAGTCGCGTAGGCAGCCCGGAGATAGGGACCAAGGCGCGCGCTTCTGCCGCGGTTGCCGAGATGTAGCTGTATTCCGGGAAGGCGACTGTAGCGAGGCGGTTCCGAATCTCCGGCCTGGCGAATACCTTGCCGCCAGACGCAACCGCTTCGGCCCTCTCTGTGGGTCCGGTGGTTGCGGTTCCGGGTGTCGGAGTCGGGGGAAACTCGTACCGTGTCCTGTAGTGCTCTTCAAGCTGGGCCGACAAGTCGACCGAGCGGAGCCACATGTCGAGCTCGAGGAAGTCGCGTCGCCTGAACTCGGCCGC
>JAEYVB010000009.1 GCA_023429345.1 Planctomycetota bacterium | reverse complement strand
GTGGTGCATTACCTCCGGCACTTCGCGGGGCGGTAGGCGGGGCGGCGGTGGATGGGGCCGTCGGGGCTAGACTGTCGCGCCATGAAAGCGATCCTGTTTGCGGTTCTCGCGGGCGTGTGCTGGGGTGTGGGGGAGCTGTTCACCAAGAGCGTCCTGCACAGCAAGCAGGTGGGGCCGATGGCGGTGCTGGTGGTTCGGACGGCGGTGGCGCTCCCGCCGGCGCTGATCGCGTACATGGTGGCGGTGAAGGTGATCGGGAGCGAGTCGCACGCTTGGGTGAAGGCGGATGGGACGGTGATGACGAGGCTGATCCTCGGGTCGGCGCTCCTGGCCGGGTTCGGCGGCGTGTTCTTCTTTTACCTGGGCCTGGCGCACGGGCAGATCTCGGTGGTGAAGCCGATCGCGTTCACCGTGGGGCCGGCGATCGCGGTGGTGCTGGCGTGGCTCATCCTGAAGGAGCCGATGAACGCTCCCAAGGCGGTGGGGGTGGTGCTGGTGCTCGCCGGGATCGTGCTCATCGGCGGCTTCGGGGAGGGCTCGGCGAAGCGCCCCGAGGCGCCTGAGAACATGGTGGCGCCCAAATAACGGCACGGGCAGCGGTCAGCCGAGCTTGGCGCGAAGCATCGCCTGCGCCTCGGGCGTCGCGAGGATATCGGCCGAGAGCTGGGCGCTGCGCCGGGCGAGGGGCGCGTTCAGGCTGTCGTCGAGCTGGTTGAGGAGGGCCTTCGTGGCGCGGAGGGCCTCTGGGCCGCCGGTGGCGAGGCGCTGGGCGGTTTCGGCGGCCGCAGCGTCGAGGTCTTCGCGGGTGGGGACGGCCTGATCGACGATGCCGAGCTCGAGGGCGCGCTGCCCGGAGATGATGCCGCCGTAGAGGAGGATGCGTCGGGCGCGGCCGGGGCCGACCTTGCGGACGAGCCAGGGGGCGACGACGGCGGGGCAGACGCCCAGGTCGACCTCGGGAAAGCCGAGCTTGGCATCCGCGTGGGTGATGGCGAGGTCGCAGACGGTTGCCAGGCCGCAGCCGCCGCCGATGGCGGCGCCGTTGACCTTGGCGATGGAGATCATCGGGAGGGCGCGGAGTGCGAGGAGGAAGTCTGCGAGGAGGGAGAGGAGGCGGGCGGGGGCTTTGGGGTCGGAAAGGACGGCCTTGAGGTCCATGCCGGCGCAGAAGGATTTGCCCTCGCCGGTGAGGAGGAGGACGGAGAGGTCGGGGCGCTGGGCGAGCTCGGTGGTGCGCTGGAGGAGGCGCTCGAGGACGGGGATGGAGAGGGAGTTGCGGGCCTCGGGGCGGTTGAGGGTGAGGGTGGCGATCCGTCCGTCTGTAGTGAGGGGGACGAGGTCGAGCGGGGCGGGCTGGAGCGGGGTCATGGGGTGAGGTTAGTGCGCCGAATGCGGTTTCGCCCTTGCGGGCGAAGCTCCGGGCGGAAGCCCGGAGCCACGGGGGAGCCCGGGGCGGCGGCGCGGCTCGAGGCGCAGAGGGCGATGGCGATGGCGTCGGCGATGTCCGGGGGTTCGGGGAGGGTGGGGAGCTGGAGGAGGCCTTGGACGGCGGCCTGCATCTGGGGCTTTTTGGCCTGGCCGTTGCCGGTGAAAAACTTCTTGACCTCGGCGGGGCGGAGCTCGACGATGCGGAGGTTGGCCTTGCGGGCGCCGAGGAGGATGATGCCGCGGGCGTGGGCCATGGCGATGGCGGTGGCGGGGTGCTTAACGTGGGAGAAGACGACCTCGACGGCGAGGGCGTCGGGGCGGGTGCGTTCGAGGAGCTCGGCGAGGTCGGCGTCGAGCTCTGCGAGGCGGTCGGGGATGGGGGCGATGTCGCTGCTGCCGGCGCGGCGGCCGAGACGGAAGACGCCGGCCTCGACGAGGGTGGGGCGGAAGGGGTCGCCCTGGATGCAGCCGTAGCCGGTGATTCGGAGGCCGGGGTCGATGCCGACGATGCGCATAGGGGGGAGTATCGGGCGGGGAGGGAGCGGGGAGTGTACAGGAACCGGCGGGGGGTTACACTCGCCGCGATGAACAGCGTGCTTTTCGCGTGCCTGGGATTGTTGCTTTCGTTCGTGCAGCCCGAGCCCCGGGCGACGACCACGGCCGTGCCGCGGACGGATGCGGGGTGGGTGCAGCGGAACGACGTGTTCAATGCGAGGGCGAAGGGGGCGGCGGTGAAGGGCGATGCAGGGATCGTGTTCCTGGGGGATTCGATCACGCAGGGGTGGGAGGGGGCGGGCAAGGCGGTGTGGGCGGAGCGGTACGCGCCGCGCAGCGCAGTGAACTTCGGGATCGGCGGCGACCGCACGCAGCACGTGCTCTACCGGGTTGAGAACGGGAACCTGGAGGGGCTCGCGAAGCCGGAGGAGGGGACGCCGCCGCGGCTGGTGGTGCTGATGATCGGGACCAACAACATGGGGAGCGACTCGGCGGGGGCGATCGCGGAGGGGATCGGGGCGGTGGTGAAGGCGGTTCGGGCGAAGCTCCCGGAGACGCCGGTGCTGCTGCTGGGGGTGTTCCCGCGCGGGGAGCAGGCGGAGGACCCGGTGCGGTCGAAGATCGCGGATGTAAACTCGCGGATCGCGCTGCTGGCGGATGGGCAGCGCACCGTTTACCTGGACATCGGCGAGAAGTTTGTGGGCGCTGGGGGCGTGATCTCGAAGGAAGTCATGCCGGACTTCCTGCATCTCTCGGCGAGGGGGTACGAACTCTGGGCGGAGGCGATGGAGCCCACGCTGAAGAAGATGCTGGGGGAGTGAGGGTTCAGACGGGGGGCATCTGCTCGTGGTAGTCGGTCACTGATTCGAACAT
>JAEYVB010000451.1 GCA_023429345.1 Planctomycetota bacterium | reverse complement strand
GCAGTACGGGGGGCGCGGGGGGCGGTCACAAGCCGATCCCCGGGCTGGCGCCGACGCCGCAGGGGCAGGTCAGCGCAGCGCCGTGGGTGAAGCACGTGGTGGCGGTGGGCGCGGGGAAAGGGGGCGTGGGCAAGAGCGCGATCGCGGTGAACCTCGCGGTCGGGCTGGCGCGGCGGGGGCACGCGGTGGGGCTCCTGGATGGCGACATCTACGGGCCTTCGGCACCGACGATGCTGGGGCTGCACGACTTTGACCAGGCGGTGGTGCAGGGGCGGCTCCAGCCGTTCCTCGTGCACGGGGTGAAGGCGATCACCATCGGGAAGCTCGTCGATCCCGACAAGCCGCTGATCTGGCGCGGGCCGATGGCGCACGGGGCCTTCAAGCAGCTCGCCGAGCAGAGCGACTGGGGCGAGCTCGACTACCTCATCATCGACCTGCCGCCGGGGACGGGGGATGTGGCGCTGACGATGGCGCAGTCGCTGAAGCTCACGGGCGCGGTGGTGGTCTGCACGCCGCAGCGGGTGGCGCAGGACGACGCGGTGCGGGCGGCGAAGATGTTCCAGCAGCTCGGGATCGAGGTGCTGGGCGTCGTCGAGAACATGAGCTTCTTCGTCGGCGACGACGGCAAGGAATACGACATCTTCGGCAAGGGCGGGGCCGAGAAGATGGCGGCGCGCCTGGGCGTGCCCTTCCTCGGCGCGGTGCCGATCACCACAGCGCTCCGCGAGAACTCGGACAAGGGCGACCCCTCGGCGAACTTCCGCAAGGGCCCGCTGGCCGCGGCCCTGGAGGACCTGGTCGAGAACATCGAACAGCAGGTGTCGCTGGCGTCGATCCGCCAGGGGAAGACGCGGCCGGTGCTGAAGATCCGCTAGCTCAGCCCGGAGAGGCGGAGTGACGCTGGGCCAAAATCACACATCCGCGAGCTTGAGCATCGAGAGGAGCACCGTCACGATGGTGGCGTTGTGGATGCAGTGGGCGGTCATGCAGGCGACGAGGCTGCCGCGCCATTCGCGGATGAGGGCGAAGCCGAAACCCAGGGCGATGACCGGGCCCAGGAGCAGGACGGGGTAGTTGTGCATGAAGCCGAAGCCCAGGGCGGTGACGATGCCGGCGGGGACGAAGTGCAGGTAGCCGCGCAGGTGGCGGTAGAGGCAGCCGCGGAAGACGGCCTCTTCGACCAGGGGCGCCCAGAGCGAGGCGAGCATGGCGAAGAGCACGACCAGGAGCGTGCCGTGCGAGCCGCCGACCATGTCGAAAATGGGGTTCTGGACTCCCTGGGGCGCCTCGCCCCGCTGCTTGGCGGCGATGCCCTGCAGGATGATCGCCAGCCACGCGAGGGCGATGCCCGCGGCGAGCAGCGGGAGCGTGGCGAGGTAGCCGACGATGCCCGCGCCAATCTCGCGGAAGAGGCCGCGGCCCCTGTGCAGGCCGACGAGGTAGAGCCACTGCTTCGCCGGGACGCCGCGGAGGATCGGGTAGAGGATGAGGGGCGCGAGGCACCACTGGAGGCCCATGGCGGTGTACATCGCGGTCTGCGGCCCGGCCTTCTGCGCGACGAGCTCGGTGATGAACTTGAGGGCGATGAAGCCGAGGATGAAGACGGCGACCGTCTCGATGGCCACGCTGCCGCCGGGCGCCGGAGGCGTGAACCGTGAGGGGAGCGTGTTGCTCGACGCCTTGACGATCCCGACCACCAGGAGCACAAAGCCGGTGACGATCGCGGCGATGGCGAGGATGAGGAAGCCGACCATGAGGAAGGCGAGCCCCCCGCCGCCGCCGACGATCGCATCACGGGCGGCGTCGGTCTTGGGGAGGTCGCCGGTGAGGGCGAGGCGGCCGAACCAGCCGTGGCGGTCGATGAACGCGTCGGGATCGGCGGGGGGTGTTCCGCTGGTGTAGAGGGCGCGCAGTGTCTCGCAGTCGGCGGCGAGTCGCGGGTCGGCCTCGAGCGCCTCGGGCTTGATCTTCTCGAGCCGATCGAGGCCCTTCTCAGCGCCGAGGAGGTCGCCGGCGATCATCGCGGTGCGGAGCTGGTCGTAGGCATCGCCGGCGATCGACTCGATATTCTGGACGATCGACTCGGCGACGGCGTGCTGGTCGGCGCTGGGGGTGCCGGGATTGTCCACCAGGTAATAGAGCTTGACCCCGGACTTGGCGAAGAAGCTGAACTGGGCACCGGGGACGGGGGCGGTGGTCGGGACCAGCGGCGGCTGGCCCGCGGCCCGCGTGGCCGCGGAGGGGGCGGTCTGCTGGATCCAGGCGGTGATCCCGATGAACAGAACGGCGGCGAGGAGGGCGACCCAGGCGAGCAGAGGCCGGCCGGGATCGGGCTCGAGGCGTGGCCGGTGGCCCCAGGGGTACCGCCGCGGCGGGGGTTCAGAGGCCTGCGGGGGAGCGGTGGGGTCCATGGGGGGGATGATCGGCTGTTTAGGGTGCGGGGCCCACTGCGGGGGGCGGGTTCACCGTGGGGGAGGGCGGGTCAACCGGCGGGGATCGGGCGGGTGATGCTGACGGCGGCGTAGAGGCCGGCGATCTGCTCGCGGGGGAAGGTGCGGGCGGGGTAGGCGGGGTTGAGGGGCTGGAGGCGGATGAGTTCTCCGCCTTGTTCGCCCCCACCGTCGTCCATCCCGGCTTCGCCAGCCGCATCGGCGCGTTCGAAGTAGATGCGCTTGAAGGTGGTCTCGTGGTCGGGCTCGATGCGGGCGAAACAGTCCATGCCGGACTTGACGGGCCTCGAGGGGCTGAAGATCACGATGTCGCCCTCGCGGTAGTCGGGCATCATGGAATCGCCGACGACGCGGCAGGCGAAGGCGTCGGGGTCCGCGATGTCGGGGCTGCGGATGTACTCGTCCGCGGCCCGGGCGGGGTAGCCGAGGTCGGTGAACTCGCGCGGATAACCGGCGGCGACCTTGTTGATGAGGGGGATCTCGACCGGGAGCCGCACGGGGAGGGCGCCCCCCTGCTCGGCGGCGGGCGGCGGCGGGGCGATGCGATCGATGAGGCGTTTAAGCTCGCCGGACCGGTGGGCGCGGTCGAGGGCGGTGCGTCCCCCTCCATTCCCCCCTCCATCCCCGCCGCCGGCCTCGGGCCCCTGCCCGAGGAGCTCGGCCAGGCGCTGGGCGGCCCAGTTGGCGGACTGGAGCTGGGAGACCTCGCGGCGGACCGTGGCGGGGGTCGCCTGCCACTGGGCCGCGCGGAGCAGGGAAGCGGCGGGCAACTCCAGGGCGGACTCCAGCCTGGCGAGAAGCTCCGCCCCCGGCGGGGAGGGCCGGCGACCCTGCTCGATCATGGAGAGGTAACTCTTGGCGCACCCCACGCGGGTGGCGACCTGCTGCAGGGTGAGCCCCAGCTCGCGGCGGCGGGCGGCGACGAGCTGGCCGACGGTGGCGGACAGGGTCTGACTCCTGAGAGGGGAGGGTATTGTACGGGTGCCTGAGCCGGAGTCCACGGGGGTACCACGGGCCAGCTCGGAGCAGCCCTGACCCGTGCCGGTGGACGGCTACTTGGCCCAGGATTCAAGGATGGCGGCGGTCTCGCGGGCGGTGTCGATCAGGGCCGTGCTGGGGAGGAGGCACAGGGGGTGGTCGACGAGGGCGAGGTGCCGATCGCGCACGGCGGGGATGTCGAGTGTGCCGATGCGGCCCAGGAGTTCTCGGACCTCCTCGGGCGAGCGGGGCCGGGCGGGGAAGCCGTAGGGGCGGGGGGCGAAGAGGATTATGCCGTCCGGTTTGAGGGCGAGGATCGCTTCCGCATCGAGCGTGATGTAGGGCTTGCCGCTGGTGATGGCGGGGATGGCCCCCAGGCGGGTGAGGAGCTCGTGGTGGGAGGAGCCCGGGCCAAGGGCCGCGGGCGGGTTGAGGGATTCAAGGAGCAGGATGCGACCGGCCTTCTCGAGGCCGCGGCGGGGCTTGAGGGCCTCCTCGATCCAGTAGCCGAAGGGTGGCGGTTCAGCGCCCGAGGTGCCGCAGAGGGCGGGGGAGGATTGCCGGCGGAAGACGGCGTCGATGTCGTCGGTGGTGGCGATGACGTCGGCAATCGAGAGCATCGAGAAGTTGCGGACAGCCCACTGCTGCTCTCGCGCGAGGGCGATCAGGCGCTCGGGGATGGGGCGCGAGCCCCATTCGAGGAGGATGTCGGTGGGGCGGGCGGCGAGGAGGGCCTCGTAGTCGATGCCCTGCTGGTCGCCGCAGACGGGGAGGGACTTGTCCAGGACGATGTCGAAGGCGTGGCGGCCGACGATCCTCTCGTCGAGGCCGAGGTCCTTGCAGATGACGCCGAGGGCGGGGCTGAGGACAACGAGGCGGGCGTTGGGCGCTGCGCGGGCGGGCGCCGGGGGAAGGTTGCTGGTCGGGGCGGTGGGCGGGCTCTTCTCACGGCAGGCGGCGAGCGAGAGGGCCAGGAGGATGGCCGTAAGGACCGGCAGGATGGAGCGAGGGCACGCGTGCATGGGGTTGACTAGGCTATCCCGCATGCCCCGCAAGGATGAACGCAGCCTGGCCCGCCGGGAGAAGCCCGTGTCCGGACCCGTGGAAGATTACGAGCCGGCCGAGGATGACCTCGACGATGAGGGGCCGAGCGCGGCCGATGTGGCGCGGTTCGGGGATGTGACGGTGAAGTGCCCGGAGTGCGGGACCGAACTGCACGACGATGTGGCGCTGTGCTGGAAGTGCGGGGCGAACGTGATGCGGACAAGTGCCGAGTCCGCGGGGCCGCCGCTGTGGGCGATCATCACGACGGCGGTGGTGGTCATGGCGTTCGTCCTGGTGTGGATGGTGTGGTAAGCGGCGGCTGAAGCGGCGGGGGCGCCGGGACGGGGCGGGAGGAGCGCATCTACCCTCGGTGCATGAGCGAAGCGCCGTTGATGGTGGGTGTGAGCGGGCTGCGGGGGATCTCGGGCAAGAGCCTGACGGCCGATGTGGCGGAGCGGTACGCCGGCGCGTTCGCGGCGTGGCTGACCGCGCGCGGGAAGGCGCGGAAGGTCGTGGTGGCGCGGGATGGGCGCGCGGGGGGCGAGGAATACGTGCGGGCGATCGTCCGGGCGTTCACCGGCGCGGGGTTCGAGGTGGCGGACCTGGGCGTCGCGATGACGCCGTCGGTGGGCGTGATGGTGGACCACCTCAGCGCTCCCGGCGCGATGATGGTGACGGCGAGCCACAACCCGCAGCAGTGGAACGGGCTGAAGTGCCTTGTGAGGGAGCCTTCGGGAGGGGCGGTGGCCGCGGCGGCGCCCTCTTCGGCGATGGCCGAGGAAATAGTCGGGCTCTTTCGCTCCGGGCGCGCACCGGAACCGCGGCCCGGCGGGTGGGTGAGCGGGGTCGGGGATGCAGCGCCCGTGCACGTGAGCAAGGTGACGGCGGCGCTGGCGGCGGTGAGCGCGTTCAACGGGTCGCGGCCGCGGCGGCGGCGGGTGGTGCTGGACTCGGTGAACGCCTCGGGGGTGGAGGGCGGGCGGCGTCTCCTGGCACAGTCGCTGGGGTGCGAGCTGGTGCACGTCGGGGCGGAGTCGTCGGGGGTGTTCCCGCACGCGCCCGAGCCGACGGAGGAGAATCTTTCGGAACTGGCGAAGTCGGTCGCGCGGTTCAGCGCGGAGGTCGGCTTTGCCCAGGACCCGGACGCGGACCGGCTGGCGATCATCGACGAGGGCGGGCGGTACATCGGGGAGGAGTACACGCTGGCCCTGGCGGCGGAGGCGGTGCTGGGCGCGGAGGAGAGGCATCAAGGTCAGCGGGGCCCGGAGCGTGTGCTGGTCACGAATCTATCGACTTCGCGGATGCTGGAGGATGTAGCCGCGCGGCACGGGGCGCACGTGGTGCGGACGCCCGTGGGCGAGGCGAACGTGGTGGAGGCGATGAAGCGCGAGGCCGCGGCGGGGAACGAGGTCGTGCTGGGGGGCGAGGGCAACGGCGGCGTGATCTGGCCGCGGGTGACGTACGTGCGCGACTCGCTGTCGGCGATGGGGCTGGTGCTGGCGCTGATGTCCCGGACCGGGAAGACGGTGAGCGGGCTGGTGGCGGGGATGCCGTCGTACGCGATCGAGAAGCGGAAGGTGGACCTGGCGCGGCGGGAGGATGCGCTCCCCGCGGTGGAACGGATCGCGCGGGCGTACGCGAAGGAGCGCGTGGACACGCAGGACGGCGTCCGCGTGGATTTTGAGACCGGGGCGCTCGCGGGGCGCGCGTGGCTGCACGTGCGGGCGAGCAACACCGAGCCGATCATGCGGCTGATCGCCGAAGCGCCGACGGCGGAGCAGGCGCGGGGCGTGCTTGAGGAGGCGGGGCGGGTGATCGCGGGTTAGGCGTGCGCCGGGGCGCGCCGGTCAGCTCGGGCGGTGGTCGGTGGCGCGGGGGACGGGTAGATGCGGTGGGTGCGGAGGCCCTGGCGCTCGTAGATGTCGCGGCGGCTGTGGATGGCTTCCTGGTGCATCCAGGAGCTGATGACCACATCGGTGGCGCTGGTGGCCAGCGCATCCGCGGGCCGGATGATGGGCCAGTTCCAGAGCATGCGGCCCTGGTGCTCGGGGTTGTCGTCGGCGAAGGCGACGATGCGGCAGGGCGCCTCGGCGAGGATCGAGGCGAGCTGGAGCGTGTGCTGGCCGACGCCGTGGATGAGCACGATGCGGCCCGCCAGGCGTTCCAGGAGCTGCGAGAGCAGGCGGGCGCCCTCGGGCGGCACGGAACCGGAGCCCGCAGCCGCGGCGGGCGCGCTGAAGGCGCAGGGGCGGGTGGCCGGCCAGGCTCGCGCGGGCGAGGCGGCGGCACGGTCGATGAGCTTGCCGACGCGCTCGGCGTGGAGGTCGAGGGAGTAGCGACCGACGATGGTGCCCTGGGCGCTGGCGGAGAGGGCGGCGGGGTCCTTGGCGAGCGCGCGCTGGAGGGCATCCGCGAGGGCAGCGCCGGTGGTGCGCTCGTCGGCGTCGGGGTCGGCGTCGGCGAGGATGCCGTTGGAGCCCGACTCGACAGCTTGGGCAGCGCCGCTGCGGGTGCGGGCGAGGATGGGGATGCAGCCGGCGCCCATCGCCTCGAGCATGGAGATGCTGAGGCCCTCGTAGCGCGACGGAAGAATGAAGTAATCGTGCTCGAGGAGGAGGGCCCCCACCGCCTCCGGGGATGCTGCGGCGAGCAGGCGGAGGCGGCCCCGGCGGTCGGAGGCGGCTCGCTCCAGTTCGGCACGCGCGGGCCCATCGCCGACGATGGTGAGGAGGTGATCGATGCCGCGGGCGCTGAGCGCATCGGAGAGATGGACGAGGGCGAGGATGCGCTTCTGTTCGTGCTGGAGGCGTCCGGTGTAGATGAGGCGGAGCGGGGCGGGCGGCGATGCGTGCGCGGAGCGGGCGCTGGGCGGCGGGATCGGGACGCCGTAGGGGATGTTCGCGATGTCGTCCTCGCGGACGCGGAGCGCAGCGCGGAGACGCTCCTCGATGGCATCGCTGACAGCGACAAAGGAGTGGAGGATGGGCTCGTAGTGGGCAAGGAGGCGCGTGTCGTACTCGATGTCGCTGTGCTGCCAACCCAGGGTGCGGATGGACTCAGGGTCGGCGAGAGAGAGGGCGGCGGCGATGGCGTAGATGTCCCCGTGCAGGTTGGGGGCAAGAACGACGGGGGCGCACGGGCCGCGCTCCGGCTGACCCGCGCCGCCGAGCGCCCGGACGGCCGCGCGGTAGTGCGGGATGTAGGGGGCGATATCGCCGGCGCAACGGTCGATAGGGGGGACGTTGTGGACGCGGAAGAGGCGCACGCGGGGGTCGATAGCGGCCTCGACGGGAGCGGAGAGCGTGGGATGGATGATCAGGCCGACGGCGCGGCCGCGGGCGGCGAGGGCGCTCGAGAGCCGGACAGCCCAGGTGGTGACGCCGGAGACGTTCAGCCCCTGGGGGAGGGCGATAAGGAAGGGGGCGGGCTGGATGCCATCGGCGCCGCTCACGGGGTCACCGTGCCGGAGGTGGGCCGGAGCGCGGCGAGCAAGCGGCGGGCGCGCTTCTGGTAGGAGAAGCCCCGGGCGTACTCGGCCGCGGCGGCGCGGCGGGCCTGCGCGGCGGCGGGCGTTTCCGCGAGAACGTCGGAGATGGCGCGGGCGAGGTCGCGCGGGTTGTCGGGCTCGAACCATCGGACCGCGGGGGCATCGACCCAGGTAGTCAGGCCGGGGATGCGGCTGGCGACGATGGGCGGCCCCGCGGCGAGGTACTCGCCGAGCTTGACGGGGCTGGTCCAGGCGGCGCTCGGCTCCCGGGCGCTGGGGGGGAGCAGGAGGGCATCGGCGTGCCAGAGCCAGCGCGGGACCTCGCGGTACGCCTGAAGGCCGTGGAGCCGGATGTTCGGAAGCGCGA
>JAEYVB010000312.1 GCA_023429345.1 Planctomycetota bacterium | reverse complement strand
GGATGCGGGGGAGGGTCACGGGGGGAGGGTAGTCGGAGGGCGGATATTGCGGATGGGGGGCGGGAGGGCGCTCGGAGGCGGCTGCGCGGGGCTCTGCATAAATGCATAAAGATTCATCTTTATGCGGGCGACCCGTCGGGCCGATGAACCGTACTGTTTCCGCCATGTCGATGATTGCAGGGGCCGCGGCACTCGCGCCCGTCCAACCCGGTGAGGTTTTCGTGCGTCGGCTCTTGCCCACCGATTCGCTGGGGGAGCTGACGTCGCTCCTGCACCGCGCCTACCGGGCGCAGGTGGAGATGGGGCTGCGCCCGCTCGCGGGGCGGCAGGATGTGGAGACGACCGCGAAGCGGTGCGCCTCGGGGGAGTGCTACGTGGCGGTGCTGCCCGGCGGGGATGGCGAGCGGCTGGTGGGGACGATCCTGTTCCACGAGGTGGAGGATGCGAAGGGGCCGCCGTGGTTCTCGCGGCGCGATGTCGACAGTTTTTCGCAGTTCGCGGTGGACCCGGATGTGCAGGGGAAGGGGATCGGCGGGCTGCTGCTGGACATGGCAGAGCGACGGGCGCGGGCGTGCGGGGCGGCGCACCTGGGGCTCTCGATGGCGGAGCCGGATGCGGCGCTGAGGGCGTTCTATGAGCGGCGGGGGTACGGGTTTGTCGAGTACTGGCAGTGGCCGTACACGAACTACCGGAGCGTGATCCTGAGCAAGCCGCTCGGGGGGTGAGCCCGGGGGGACACGGGCAGGGATCCCCGTGTCACGTCAAGTCACACGGGCAGGATGCCCGTGCTAGGGAGCGGGGAACTCGGGTCTTTCGTTGTTCAGCACGCGCCAGATGTCGCGGACGACCCAGGACATGTTGCGCTTGGCGGCCGCGGTGCCGCTGGCGAGGTGGGGGTAGAGGCGGGCGTTGGGGAGGTTGAGGAGCGGGTAGGCGTCGCCGAAGGGCTCCTGGGGGTCGTGGACGTCGATGAGGGCCTGGGCGGCGGGGTGCGAGCGCAGGTAGGCGGCGAGGGCGTCGGCGTCGACGACGAAGCCGCGGCTGGTGTTGATGAAGACGGCGGAGTTCCTGAGCTGCGCGAAGGCGGGAGCGTCCAGCAGGTTGCGGTTGGACTCGCGGCCGTCGACGTGGATGGTGAGGATGTCGCTCTCGGAGAGCAGCCGCTCGCGCGCGACGGGCTCGGCGCTGTGGCGGTCGGCGGCGGGGATGCCGCGGAGGTCGCAGTAGAGCGTGCGCATGTTCAGCGCTTCGGCCACGCGCGCGACCTGCGAGCCGATGCGTCCGAAGCCGTAGATGCCGAGGGTGAGCTCGTTGAGCTCGCGGCGCGCGACGAACTCGCGGCGGATCTGGTGCCAGTGCTCGGTCTCGAGGGGGCGGATGAGCTGCATGCGCGGGCGCAGGGCGTCGAGCATGAGGGCGGTGACGAGCTCGACGACGGCGCGGGTGTTGGCGCCGGGGGTGTGCACGACCTCGACGCCCCGGGCGCGGCAGGCGGGGATATCGATGTTCTCGAGGCCGACGCCGGCGCGGCCGACCACTCTCAGGCTCGGGGCCTTGCCGAGCATGGCGGCGTTGACGCGGGTGTAGGTGCGGACGATGAGCCCCTGGGCGCGGGCGAGGAGGTCCTCGAAGCCGTGCTCGTCGGGGCCGCGGCGGACGAGCTCGCAGCGCTCGGAGAGCCATGCGGCGGGCTCGGCGTCGAGGTCCTCGGTCTGAATGACGAGCGGTCGGGGCACGGCCAAGGGTAGCGGGGAGCGCCGCGATGGCGGGTCAGAGGAGGCGGTCGGCGGCGGCGATCACGGACCCGGTGGCGATGCGCTCGATGCGGCAGCGCTCGACGTGGTCGTCGGCCACCTCGGTTTCGGGGAGCGCCGGGTCGGCGAGGAGGACCGCCTCGCCGGCGGGGGCAGGGATGGTGGTCCAGCGGTGGTCGGTGGGGCCGAAGAGGGAGACGACGGGGATGCCGAAGGCCGCGGCGATGTGGCGCGGGCCGGTGTCGTTGGTGATCATGATGCGGGCGCGGCGGACGACGGCTTTCAGGGGCCCGAGGCGCGGGCCGAGGGAGGCGAGGCTGGCGGACCCGGGGGTCTGCGCGACGATCGCGGCGCAGAGGTCGGCCTCGGCGGGGGAGCCGCTGACGAGGATGCGCAGGTGGTGAACGCTTGCGAGGTGGGCCCCCACCGCTGCGAAGCGGTCGGGGGGCCACCGCTTGGCGGGGTTGTTGCCGCCGGGGTTGAGGACGGCGAAGGGGGCGCCGGGGGCGATGCCGGCGCGGGAAAGCAGGTCGTCGGCGGCGGCCTCTTCGGCGGGGGTGGTGGCGAGTTCCATCCGCGCGGAGGCGGGGAGGGCGGGCGTGGGCGGGGTGAGGATGGAAGGGTCGAGCAGGGCGCGGGCGGCGTGGTGGTAGTAGCTGACGGCGGGAATAGGGGACCATCGGCCGTCTGGGCGCCTGGGGGCTTCGAGGCGCTGGGTCAGGAGCATGCCGCGGCCGTCGCGGTTGTAGCCGACGCGGCGGGGGATTCCGGCGATGCGGGTGATGAGGGCGGTGGAGAAGGAGTTGGTCAGGAGGAGGGCGGCGTCGTAGCGTCGGGGGCGGACCTTGGCGGCGGCGTGCTTGGGGCCCATGACACCGGCGGCGCGCTCGATGTGGACCTCGTCGAAGAAGTCTGTCCCGGCGAGGACCTCGTCGATCCCCGGGCGGACGAGCGCGCCGATGAAGCCGCCCGGGAGCGAGCTCCGCAGCAGGCGCAGGGCGGGGGTTGCCATGACGGCATCGCCGACCCAGGAGGGCATGACGACCAGGAGTCGCATCGGGTGCACAGGCTAGCCGGGAGACGAGCGGAGAATCCGGTCCGCGGCATCGGCGACTCCGCGCAGGGGGGCGCCCGGTCCGACGAGGAGGCAGCGGTCGGCGGGGATGCCGGCGGCGAGGCCGGCCTCGATATCGCGGGGCGCATCGCCGATGAACCACGAGCGTGCGAGGCCGAGGCCCAGGTCGGCGGCCGCGGCGAGGATCATGCCGGGCGCGGGCTTACGCCAAGGGTGCTCGCGGGCGAACTCGGGGACCGTGCCGCGGGGGTGGTAGGGGCAGTAGTAGAAGGCTTCGATGAGCGGGCCGGAGTTGGTATCCCAGGCGGATTCGCGTTCGAGAAGTTCCCGGAGGCGGCTGTTGACGGTCTCGACCGTTCCGCATGTGGCCCCGCCGCGCGCGACGACGCCCTGGTTGCTGACGATGACGAGGGCGTAGCCGGCCTCCCGGAGGGCGCGGCAGGCGGCGGCAGCGCCCGGGAGGGGCCGGACGAGCGCGGGATCCACGACATCGCCGGCCTTGGCGGGGGGCGGGGGCATGGGGAGGGCGTTGGCCTCCATCAGCGTGTCGTCACGATCGAGGAAGACGGCGGCGCGCATGGGCGATCCTACCGGCGCGAGGGCGATCGACGGAGCGCGGCATTCAGCGGGTGGGTGCCGGCCGGGGCGCGGGCCTGGGTTTGGCCACGGGCGTGGACGCGGGCCGGGGGCGCGGGGGCTGGAGCTCGGGCATGGCGGCGACGGCGAGGAGGCCGGAGCGGAGCGCGGCGGCGTTGGTCTCGGGATCTTCGCCGCGGCGGAGCTCGACGCTGAGGACCGGTTTCTTGAGGTTGAGCCAGGCGTAGGACTCGGCGGAGCCGGGGCTGGGCTTCCAGCGGTCGGGGACGAGCCGCCATCGCGGCTCTTCACGGCGGGCGGCGGCGGCGAACTCGTAGGCCACCATCTGGGACTGGCCCTCGAAGCCGATGACGGGGCCGCGGACGCTGCTGGTGATGACGATGACGACGTCGGGCTTGAAGGCGGCGAGGTCCTTGTGGACGACGACGGTTTCGAGCTCGCTGGCGGCGCGGAGGCCGCTGATCTTGCCGTCGCCGGGGATGTAGTCCTTGGCGGGCCAGTTGCGGTTGAGGTCGACGCCGCGGGTGTTGTAGCGGGTGCGGGCGGCGGTTCCGTCGGGGTTCATGTCCGCGAGGATGCGGATGGTGGCGGATTCGAGGGTGACGCCCTCGAAGATCTCGGGGAGGATGGCCGCGGCGGCGGGGCCCTCGGGCTCATCGCCGTGCATGCCGCCGATGACGTAGATGCGTCTGGGGCCGCTGCCGATGGTGGTGGTGCGGATGGGCTTTCCGCGGACGGACGAGCCGATGCGGGTCCACTGGGGGCCGGTGGGGGCGGGCGGGGCGAACTCGACGGGCTCGGCGGCCTGGTTTTCGGAGGGCTCCCACGGGGCGGGGATGCTGGGCATGGTGCAGCCGGCGAGGGGCGCGAGGAGTGCGATCCAGAGCCAGCGCGGAGTTTGAGCCCGGGGGTTCACCGAATCATGATCGGCCCACGGCGCTGGATCTCGCCTGTTTTCGGGGTTTAGCCCCGGAGAGACTCGTCCTCGGGGAGGGTGGTGAGCTTGCACCAGTGCTGGCCCACGACGCTGACCGCCTCCATGAAGGCGCGGAGCTCCATGGGCTTCTGGACGTAGGCGTTGGCCCCGGAGCGGTAGCAGACATCGACATCGCGGCTCTCGTTCGAGGTCGTGAAGATAACGACCGGGATGGAACGGAGGGTCTTCTCGGTCTTCATCTCGGCGAGGACCGCGCGGCCGTCGGTGCCGGGGAGGTTGAGGTCCAGTATCACGACGCTGGGCCGGGGCGCGCACTCCCCCGCGTAGGCGCCGCGGCGATGGAGGAAATCGAGGGCCTCATCGCCGTCGGTGCAGCGGTGCACGGGGACATCGAGGCCGGCGCGGCGCAGGCCGAGCATGAAGGCCTGGAAGTCTTCCTCGCTGTCCTCGACGATGAGCATGGCTTGTCCGGGTCGTTCATTCACTGTGACGCTCCCGACATGAACAGATTTGACTGGTCGCCAGTCGCCGCCGCTGTCGCTCGGTCCCCCCTCGGGCCGGTCCGTATCGGGCGGAGACTGTACCCCCATGCGCTGGTCGCCCGGCCTGACAAACCCTTAAGGCTTCCTCATTCGGCCCCGACCGATGCCCGCGGCTCCCTCACGATGCGGCGTGGGTGGGTTTTCTGGACGCCCCATGAAGGTCGTTGCGGAACGTGCTCGTGCGATCGTCCCGTAAGTAACCGAAGCGCGGGCATTGTGCAACAGCATTTCCACCGGAAGTTCGGGGCGAATTTGCGAGAAGTTCCCTCCGCGTTTCATTCATCACACCAATGGCGGAGTTCTCCCCCCTCATTCCGTGCCGTAGAGGCGGTCTC
>JAEYVB010000122.1 GCA_023429345.1 Planctomycetota bacterium | reverse complement strand
ATGAACGCCGCGGCGGAGAAGGTGCCGCTGCCGGTGAAGGGGGACGGGAGGGTGCCGACCTGGCTGCCGGTGGCGATGTCGATGATGTAGAAGCTGGTCTGAGTGGTGTTGGGACCGTCGCTGACGTAGTAGGCGCGGCCGTTGTGGACGGCGAGGCCGTCGATGTCGGTCTCGCCAGCCGGGTAGCCGGCGATGAACGTCGTGGCCTGCCCCGGGACATCGATCGAGTACAGGCCGCGGCCGCTGGGGGCGCCGGTCGCGTCATTGAGGCCGTAGAGGGTGCCGGTGGTGGCGTCGGCGTCGAGCCCGCCCATGTCAAACGTGGTGGGGTAGGCGTAGAGCAGGGTGGCGACGGCGGTGGTGGTATCGATGGAGTAGACGGCCTCGGTCGCGATATTCTTGGTTCCCATGAGTTGGCCGTTATGCCAGGCCAGGGAGACAAAGCTGGAGTTGACCCCGTTGTAGGTGATGGGCCCGATAAGCGTGGGCGTGAGCCCGGCGAGACTGAAGGGCGAGGAGTACAGGTTGATGCCCGAGTTCCAGTAGAGCGTGTTGGTGGCGGGGTCGTAGGCCATGCCCCAGGCGTCGGCGTCGGTCGTGCTCGTGTAGAGCGGGGTGGCCGCGCCGGTGGCGATGTCGATGTAGTAGATGGTGGTATCGGCGCTCTGGTCGTTGCCGACGACGAGCTGGGCGCTGCTGGTGGAGGCGGCTGCGCCAACGATGAGGGCGAGGAGGGCGGTCTTCTTCATTCTGTGCTCCTGGTGTGGGATGGATACTCGTTCGGAATGATGGTCGGCCGGTCCGATCCCGTCGCCGATCCCGGTGTACTACACGGTCCTGAACGCGGGCGAGACTTTGGGGTAGAGCGTTCGCGCTGCGTTCGGAGGGGGCGCAACCGGGGCTGTTCGAAGTATGCCACGGGTTCGCTGGAAAGCACGCGTTTTCGCCCGCGGCCTTGGTTAATCGAGCAGGAACACCCGGACCAGGATGTCGCCAATCCCCACCAGTGCAGCGCCGGCGATGAGGCCGGCACAGATCGGTTCCTGGGAGCCGACCCAGAGCCGGTGGCCGAGTGACCGGCCCGGGGCAGCGCCGCCGAGCTGACCCTCGACGCGGCCGTGCTCGGCCCCGCCGCCGCCCTGCCCGTCCCTTCCGCTTCGCGGGTTGTAGATGCGGCCCATGATCCAGAAGAATCCGGCGCCCATGCACATGGCGAAGACGGATTCGGGCGGCACCACGACGCCGAGTCCGATCGCCAGCGGTGAGATCGGGAACTTGTTGCGGCTGGCGATGCGGGCAATTTCGAAGGCGATGCCAACGACGGCCGCGATCAGCATCGACCACTGGGCGGATGCCGGGAGGGAGCTCAGCCCGTCAGAGATGAGCTGGGCGATCCCCTTCCACTGGAAGGCGGAGGGGAAGCCGAACTGGTCGGAGACCATCGCCTCCTCGATGCTCAGCGCGGGGTTTTTCTTCCACTCGCTGAGGAAGAGAACGCCGAAGAGCGGCGTGGATGCGAGGGCGCCGGCGATAATGCCGATCATGTGCCCGATGGCCTGCTGGCGCGGCTTGGCGCCGAGCATGTAGCCCGGCTTGATGTCCATGAGGAGGTTGCTGGCGTTGCTGGCGACCTCGACGCACATGACGGCGGTCATGAGGTTGGTGGCGGGGTGCTTGGGGCGGGCGAAGCCGAAGAGGAACTGCGGGATCTTGGAGAGGGAGCCCGTCGGCGTGATGCCGGTGAGGGCGGTGGAGTTGGCGGCGATCATCGTGAGGGCAATGATCAGCGGGATGGCCAGGGCCCCGTGCCACCAGTAGACGTCGAACCACTCGTGGGCCATCCACACGCCCACCGCGCCGACGATGGGGACACCTACGAAGGAGATCCAGAGCGGCAGCTCGATATGCCTCAGCACATCGCTCGAGGTTGCGCTCCGGTCCTTCTTCAGGAGGTTGGTAAAGGCCCCGATGATGACCTTCGGCTTGGCAAAGAGGCCGACGAGCGCCGCTACGACCATGATGGCGATCCCCCACCAGAGCGCCCAGGTGTTCAGCACCCAGGTCCGGGTGTAAGCGCCGTCGGGGTTGGCCTGGATCTCCCCGATCGAGATCATCCAGGGCACCACGATGACGAAGTTGAGGATCACGCCCAGGAGCATGTTGAGGGCGGGGCGGATGCCCATGAGCCCGCCGGCGCCGATCATCGCGAGATCGAGCGTGAAGGAAATGCCCAGCGGCCGCAGCGGCACGCCCCAGACCGCCGGGGTCGGGACGAGGTTCCTCTCGGCGAGGGCGTAGTACCAGTTGTCGAGGTGGGTCGACATCCAGCGGGCGGTGTCGAGGCCGAGCACCTTCCACTGGATGAACTTCATGTACGCCTCGCCGGCGACGAAGCTGATAGCGCCGGCCACGAGCGCGGCGGCGGCGAGCACCTTGGCCTGGAACATGCCGGAGCGGGCGTCCGCGGTGTAGAGTGTGTCGAGCACCACGCCCGCGGCGCGGCCCTCGGGGAAGGGCTGCTGCTCGTCGTTGATGAAGCGGCGCTTCATCGGGAAGGCGACCAGGACGCCGAGGATCGAGAGCACCACGTTGAACCAGAACATCTGGTACAGCGGCATGGGCTTGTTCTCGATCCACATGTAGGCCGCCATGCCGGAGATCAGCGGGCCGGTCATGTAGCCGGCGGCCGTGGCGATCGACTGGGAGCAGTTGTTCTCGAGGATCGTCATGTCGCGGGCGCCCAGGCGCGACATGATGCGGAAGGCGGCGAAGGCGAGGATCACGGAGGTGAGCCCCACGCCCAGGGTCCAGCCGGTTTTGGCCCCGACGTAAAGGTTGGTGGCCGAGAGCACGCCGCCGAGCAGAAAGCCGGTCAGTGCGGAGCGGAGGGTGAGCTGGGGCATGTCGCCGCGGAAAACGTTGGTGAGCCACCAGCGGTCCTTCTCTTGGATGGACCAGGTGCGGACCTGTTCGTCGGTGAGCTGCGGGATGGCCATAAGGGGGGGCAGTGTACGGGAAAGTCCACCGGCTGTCCCCAACGCGTGGAGCCTGGGCAACCAGAAGTTTCGGAGGGATCCGCGGGCGCAAGTGCCCGTGGGTCCTGATGTTGCGAAGGGGGCGTCGGGGTTGAAACTGCCGGCCGCGGCGGTGGGGATTGGGTTCGGGGCGCGGGACGGGTAGTCTGGCTGCCCTCCGCGGATGCGGACCCAGGAAGCCAGCGATGAAGTACAGCGGATTTGTGTGTGTCGCGATGATCCCCGTGTGCTCGGGCGCGATGGGGCAGACTTCGGCCTTTGCGCCCGGCAACCTGGTCGTGGTCCAGGTGGGCGATGGGACGCCGGGGATGAGCACCGCGGCCGCGCCGGTCTTTCTGAAAGAGATCCGGATCGTTGACGGCGCGGTGATCCGCACGGTGGCGCTGCCGACGGTTTCGGCGGGCAGCCAGCGTCGGCTGACGTTGAGCGGCACGATCATGCCGGAGGGGATGCTGCAGCGGTCGGCGGATGGGCGGTATCTCTCGCTGGCCGGGTACGACGCGGAGGTCGGGACGGCGGCCGTGGCCGGCACGAACGCCACCCTCGTGAACCGGGTGATCGCCCGGATCTCGTCGAACGCGGAGATCGATACATCGACGGCGTTCGCGGCGTTCTCGGGCGCGAACATCCGCTCGGCGGTCTCGCTTGATGGCTCTCAGTTCTGGGTCTCCGGGAGCTCGATCCCGTCGGGGCTGGGCGGCGTGCACCACATCCTGCACGGGGCGGGGACATCGGTGCAGATCGCGTCTCAGGTGAACTACTGCCGCGTAGTCGATATCGCGTTCGGGGGGCTTTATGTGACGACGAGCGGCGGTGGGTTCACGGGCCTGTCTGTCGTCGGCACGGGGCTGCCGAGCACGGCGGGCCAGCCGCTCTCCCTGCTCTCGGGGATGCCGGGGGCCTCCACCTCGTCGTACATGGACTTCGCCTTCGCGGATGCGAACACGTTGTACGTGGCGGATGAACGGCCCATCCCCGAGGGCGGGGGGGTGCAGAAATGGACTTTCGACGGGACCATCTGGCGACCCATGTACGTGCTCAATCAGGGGATCACGACGGGAGCATACGGATTGACTGCGGTGATGCAGGGCGGTGTGCCCGTGGTGTATGCCACCACCGACGAGTCGCTCGTGACCGGCACGCGGCTCTGGAAGGTGATCGACACGGGGGGTGGATCGGTGTTCTCCGTGGTTGCGTCCGCCCCTTCCCACACCTCGTGGCGCGGAGTCGAGTGGGCTCCGGTCGCCGGGGCGCCGTCTGTCTGCTACGCGAACTGCGACGGGAGCACCGCCGCGCCGGTGCTGAATGTGGCGGACTTCACCTGCTTCCTGCAGCGGTTCGCGGGCGGGCACTCGGAGGCGAACTGCGACGGGAGCACACTTCCGCCGGTCCTGAACGTGGCGGATTTCAGCTGTTTCCTTCAGCGGTTCGCGGCGGGGTGTCCCTAATCATTTGCAAACAGCGGAGGTCGTGGGCCGACATGGCACTCTGACATTCCGTTACGGATGCCAGATTTTTGTTCTTGCGGATCAGGGCCGGGTGGGTTATCTTGATCGAACGCTCCGGTTCTCGGAGCGCGAGTCGTTTTCTCGGCAAGGTCGCATAGCGGGGCGATCACCATGTTGGTCATTTCCGTTCCGGCGTGCGGCCAGGCACTTCGTTTGAAGGAGGTATCGCATGCGCCGTAGCGGAGTAATGTGTGTCGCGATGGCTGCCGGGGCGGTGTTCGCCGCGTCCGCGGTCGCGGGTCCCGATCCGGATCGGTCCAGGCCTCAGCGTCCGGTGGGCAACAACCTGAGCGCCGATGGCCCGGGTTTCTCGGACAACTTCGATTCGTACCCCAACGGGACGCCCATCGTGGGCCAGAACGGGTGGCTGTACTGGGGTGCCACCGGGCAGGTGGACGCTACCGCGGACAACCTCCTGGCCGCCTCGGCGCCGAACTCGGCGCTCGCGGCTAACGAGACGGACATCGTCCAGGTGTTCAACATCACGCAGGGCCAGTGGCAGGCGAAGGTCAAGACCTACGTCCCGTCGACCGCGTTCGGCGTGGGCTTCTTCATCATGCTCAACACGTATGCGAACCCGTACGTCTCGGGCGGGAACTGGTCCATCGAGGTCCATTACGACATGAACCTCGGCGTGGTCGAGTCGTTCAACAAGTCGGTCGCCAACGGCGGGCCGGGGAACACCCAGCTCCCGCTCATCCTCGACCAGTGGGTCGAGTTGGTCATCGATATCGACCTCGACACCGACACCTTCAACATGACCTACGGCGGCCAGGCGCTTGTGACCAATGGCCAGTGGTCCTGGAACGCCAGCGGCACCCAGGGGCAGCCCCGGATCCAGGCGATCGACTTGTACAGCCAGATGGCGGGCTTCCGCTGGGACGATGTGTCGCTCCTGCCCGTGGGCGGACCGGTGACCTGCTACGCCAACTGCGACGAGAGCACGCAGGCCCCCATCCTCAACGTGGCTGATTTCACCTGCTTCCTCACCCGCTTCGCTTCCGGGGACAGCTATGCCAACTGCGACCAGAGCACGCAGGCGCCCGTCCTGAACGTCGCGGACTTCACCTGCTTCCTGCAGAGCTTCGCCGCCGGCTGCCCGTAAGCACCGTCGGACCGCGTTTGTCATTCCCTTCACACGCCCGTTCGGAGCGATCCGGACGGGCGTTTTCATTACTCCGCGGCCGCTCTCGCCCGTACGCCGAGCCGGCGGGCCGCCAGGAGCGCGGCGCCGATGGGGCCGGCGTCATCGCCCAGTTCGGACCGCAGCACCTTGACCGATCGGCACACGTCGGGGAAGACCGCCTTCTGTACGGCCTCCTCGACGCGTTCCACGTAGCGGGAGCCGAGGGCGTCAACGAACCCCCCGCCGAGGACCACGCATTCGAGCGAGAGGAGCGTGATGACGCCGGCTATCGCGACGCCGAGAACCTGCGCCGCGTGGTCCACCACCTCGGTGACGAGTTTATCCTCCGCCTTGTAGGCTTTGGCAATCTCCTTGCTTCGGATGGCGCGCGGGTCGTTGCCATCCGGGGGCTCGAGCGAGGATGATCGGTTCGACCGGAGGAGCCGGACCAGCGACTCGGCCATGCCGATCCGCGAGCACACCTGTTCCAGCGACCCCTCGCCCGGCGGCATCCAGGGGAGGACGACCCCTCTCCCGAACTCCCCGGCCGTGCCGTAGGAACCGTAGAACAGCTCGTTGTTCAGGATGAGCCCCCCGCCGAGGCCTGTGCCCACCCAGACGCCGAAGACGTCGCGGTACTTGTGGGCAGCGCCGGCCCGCTGCTCGCCGTACACCGCCGCCCGTACATCGTTCTCGACGACCGCCGGCCGCTCCAACGCCTCGTGGAGCAGGCGGGCCAGGGGCACATCGCTCCAGCCGATGTTCACCGCGTTCAGGACAACGCCCTCGACGTGGTCCACAGCGCCCGCGACCGCGACACCGATCGCTGCAACGCGGTCGCGCTCGACCTCCGCATCTTCGCAGGCCTCGTCGAGCAGGTCGGCGAGCGCGGCGATGCCGGCGTCGATGCCTTCCTTCGCGCCGGTCTCCGACTTTGCACGACCGAGGACGCCCTTCTTCGGCTCGTCGGCGACGATGCCGGGATCGATCAGCGCCGCCTTCGTGCTGGTGCCCCCGATGTCCACTCCCAGGATCAGCCCGCCGCCGTTCTTTGGCATGCAGGATGGTGGGGGTGTCGGGGTGTCGGCGGGCGCTTCGGCACGCGGGCTCATGAGCCCTCCCTCACCCCGCGGCGGCCGGGGCGCTCGCGGCAGCGGAGCCTGCGACGAAGCCGCTCGCCCATGCCCACTGAAAGTTGAACCCCCCGATGCGGCCGTCCACATCGCAGATCTCGCCGCAGAGAAAGAGCCCGGGCGCAGCTCGGGATTCCATGGTCTTGAGGTTCAGCTGATCGAGCGGGACCCCGCCGGCGGTTACTTCCGCGAAGACGAAGCCACGGTCGCCCGAGACGGGGAGCGGCATCTGCGTGGCGGCGATTACGAGGGCGTGCCGAGCCTCGCGGGAGAGCTGCGCCGCCGTGGCCTGGGGCGTCACGCCGCAGTGCTCCAAGATCGCGCGGGCGAGCCGGTCCGGGAGCCGGTCGCGAAGCAATGTTGAAAGCGATGGTGCGCCCCGCCGCGGGGCCAGATCGCGGAGCTCGTGTTCGAGCGCCTCGGGCGACACCGCGGGCATCCAGTTGATCGTGAGCGACGGCGGGGGGGTTCGGTCCTCGCGTGCGACGGCGGCGGCGTCGAGGTAGTAGCGGCTGATATCCAGCACGGAGGGGCCGGAGAGGCCAAAATGGGTGCAGAGCGTGGAGTTGGTGAACGAGGCCAGACGCTTGCCGGAATGGGACCGCACATCGAGCGTGGCTGTCACCGTGAGGCCGCTCAGCAAACATATGAAATGGTCACGCGGCAATGTCAGCGGGACCAGGGCTGGGAAGATGCGAGGCGTCAGCGTGTGTCCGAGGGACTTGGCGAGGAGGTACCCCTGCCCGTCCGAGCCGGTTCTCGGCAGCGCCTTGCCTCCGGTGGCGAGGATGAGGCGTCTGGCGACAAGCTCGCGCGGGGCTCCCGTCTCGGTCGCCTCCCGGACGGTGAACCCTGCGTCGCAACGGGAGATCTCCGCCACACGCCAAGGATGGCGTATCTCCACGCCCGCATCCATCGCGGCGCGCAGCAGCGCATCGAGCACGGTGTGGGCATCGTCGGTCGTCGGGAAGAGCTTGCCTGTCTCCTCGCGTTTGAGTGCGACGCCGAGTTCCCGAAAGAACTCCTCCGTGCGGGGGACATCGAAGCGCCGGAGCACGCGCCGGATCTGTTCGCGCGAGGAGCCCGCGTAGGCCGATTCATCGACGTGGTAATGCGTCACATTGCACCGGCCGCCGCCCGCAACCAGGATCTTGGCCCCGAGCTTTCTGGCCCCATCCACGGCGATGACCCTCACTGGAGCGCCGCCGGCCCGGGCGGCCCTGGCCGCGGTGATGGCGGCCATGAGCCCCGCCGCTCCCGCCCCCACGACGACGATGTCCGCGCTCTCGGGCACGTCAGTGGCCCCGCATCGCAGCCCATGTCGCCCGGTAGCGCAAGGTCATGCTTTCCAGCGAGGTCGGAATGACCCGCACGTTCCCGACCGCCGCCATGAAGTTGACATCCCCGCCCCAGCGGGGCACCAGATGCACGTGGAGGTGCTGCGGGACCCCCGCGCCGGCCGCGCGGCCCTGGTTGATGCCGATGTTAATCCCCTGCGGCTCCAGGGTGCGCTCCATCAGGCCGGCGGCCGCGTCGACCAGTTGCCACAGAATGGCCCGCATGTCCGCGGGGTAATCCAGCAGCCGCGGCCGCGGCTCCCCGAGCGCGACCAGGAGGTGGCCGCCGGCGTAGGGGTATCGGTTCAGGAGGATGATCCCGTGGGAGGTCCGAGCGACGATATGGTTGGCCGCATCGTCCTGGGGCGTGAGCCAGTAGTCGCGGAGAAAGGAGCCGGAGTGGGCGGTGGGGCGTGCGGCGGGCGACGCTTCCATCGTCTCCAGATAAGTCTGCCGCCACGGCGCCTGGAGCGCCGGCTGCCCCGGATGATTCGGGCCGTCCTCGGGTGAAGGTGCGTGCATGAGGAGAGTGTAAGGAGAACGTCCGCGGCTAGCCTCATGGGTGCGAACCTGCGTGATCATCAACCCGGTCGCCGGCAGCGCGGCGGACCTGCAGCCGCTTTTCGGGGCGTTGGCCTCGCTCCCGGGCGTCCGGGTGCTGGTCACCACGTGCGGCGACGATGCCGAGACGATCGCCCGTGAGGCGGTCGAGGCAGGGTTCCGGCGCATCGTGGCCGGCGGCGGCGATGGCACGATCAACGGCGTGCTGAACGGCATCGCGCCCGCGCTTGCGGAGGTCGAGTTCGGCATTCTGCCGCTGGGCACGGGGAATGATCTGGCGGCGTCGCTGGGGGTTCGCGTCCCGCCGCTCGAAGCGGTCGGTTTTTTGGAGCGGTGGCAGGTCCACCCCATGGATGTGGTCCGAGTACGGTGCGAGGGTGCTGAGCGGCTGATCCTGAACGGCTCCGCGGGGGGGTTCGTGCAGGGGGTAGGCGCGGCCACGGAACAGGGGACGAAGAGGGGGGTGCTGGGGTCCCTTTCCTACATGCTCACGGCGGTCATGTCGGTTACGGAATTGACCCCTTACCGCTTGAAACTCCGGACGGACCGCTCCGAACAAGAGCTTGACGCGATCGCGACGATTGTCTCCAACGGGCGGACGCTCGGCGGTGGGGTTCCGGTCAACCCCGATGGCTTGATGGATGACGGGGTGCTCGAGGTGATGGCGATTCCCGAACTTCCTCTGGGCGATCTCGCTCTCCTGGGGATGAGCATCGTCAATGGCGGGCACCGGGAATCGGAGGTGCTGGTCCAGCTCCGCGGCTCCTGGGTCGAGATAAGCAGCACCCCTCCGCTCCCGGTCAACGCCGATGGAGAGGCCATCGGCTCCTCCCCGGTCCGCTACGAGGTGCTCCCTCGCGCATTGCGCGTCGTTGTGGGGCAGGCGCCTGCCATCGGGGGCCGCTGAACTTTCCGGGCGGCGGGCGCGTAACGCCCGATGAGGTACCACGTGGCACGGTGGCGGTTTGCGATTGTTCTGATGGTCATGGCCGGCGGAGTCTTCGCCGGGCTTTCGGTCATGATGCGCGGGATGGAGCGGCGGGCGATCGAGGGGGCCGGTATCCGCGACCAGCTCA
>JAEYVB010000077.1 GCA_023429345.1 Planctomycetota bacterium | reverse complement strand
CGTGCGACCTCGCCCGCGGGCTGGGGTCGCTGAGCAGGATCTCCGCGAGAGGGGTCTGATCGACCGACTGGGAGTTCCTCGCGAGGGCGAACACCGCCGAGGCCCGGACATACGGGGAGGGGTCGTTCAGGAGCGGACGAACAGCAGCAGCTAATCCTTCCAGGCGGGCCTCCCCCACCATCAACGCGGCGGTGGAGCGTACACCCTGGTTCTCATCCTTCAGGGCCGCGGGGATGAACGGCTCCAGCCGCGAGGGCGTGGTGAGCATCCCCTCGATGGCGTTGGCGCGGACTTCCGGGACGGGCGCATGGGCGAGGGTCGCCAGTTCGTCCATGGCCCGCTCCCGCAACTCCGAGATCGTCACGGGGTCGCTGAATCGGGAGATGTCCTCCTGCGTGGGCATGGCCGGGTCCGGCGACGTCGTGATCGCGCCCAGGTCCAAGCTCTCGCATCCCCCGCAGACGAAGATCAGGAGGGCGGGGATGGCGGCCATGGCGGTGCGGAAGGGGTGGGTCACGTCGGAGACTCCGTGGGATTGCCGTACTATCGGGCAGGATCGCCGTGTTTCGCAACCGGGAGGAGGCCCGCGGCCAGGAGCAGAATCGCCATCGCGGCGAGGCACACCCGGGCAAACACGTTTCCAATGCCTACGAACGGGGTATTCGGCCGGGTCGGCCGCACTTCGACGGTCATGATTCCCTCGACATGGGCTGCCCCCCCACCGTCGATCCCTATTTTCATCACCCGGCCTCGGTGGTCGAACGCCGAGGAGATCCCGGTGTTGGCCGCCCGGACCATCGGCACCCCGAGTTCCAGGGCACGCCAACGGGCGATGTGCATGTGCTGCTCCCGCCCCCCCTCAAAGGACCCGAACCAGCCGTCGTTGGTCACGTTCAGGAGGATGGCCGGCAAGGGCTCGCCCGCCGTCACCAGGGCGCGGTTGACTCCCGCATCGGTCACTTCAAAGCAGATGGGCGTGGCGATGGCGTACCGCTCGCCGTGGACCGTCGGCTCGAGCCGCACCGGCCGCGTCCCCCAGTTCAGGTCGAAGCTCATCCCCGCCGCGCCAAAGTCCAGCAGCAACTGCTGGAGCCAGGGCCACCGGTAGATGTGCGGCATGATCTCGCCGAAGGGCGTGAGCTGCATCTTGTCGTAGCGGGCGGCCACGGCACCATCCTGGATCAGGTACGCGCTGTTGTACTTGGCGGCATGCCTGAACCGGATCGGGTTGAGGTCTATCTCGAGGCCGTCGTAGGCCACCGCCCCCACCACCATCGGGATGTCGAGCTTCGCCTGAAGCTCCAGCAGCCGGTCCGCGAACTCCGTCAGGTAGTACCGCCCCTCCGGACGCACCTCCGCCGGCACTTTGTACGTGATCTGATTCTCCCGGAGTTCTTCGAGCGCAGCGGCATCCAGGATGCCGGGGAACATCGTCTCAGGCCAGACGATCAGGTCCGGCTTCGATACAGCCGCGTTCCGCGTGAGCTCCATGAACCGCTCGAACTCGAGGAGTTGCTCCTCCGGCAGCCATCCCAGCTTGTTGGATTGCGGAACATCGGTCTGGATCACCGCAATCTTCACCGGCGGCCCGTACATCGGCCGGCGGGTCACCAGGTACGTCCAGCCGGCCGCGACCGCCACGAACACCCCGACGAGAAAAACATTGACCACCCGGGCCCGCCCTCGGAGCAGCCAGGCCGCGGCCAGCCCTGACACTGTCATCGCCACCAGAAAGGAGACGAAATACGTCCCCAGCACGGAAGCCGGCATGGCGAGCAGCGTCACATCAATGAGGGGGTGAGCGAGCAGGAGCCACGCGTAGCCGTCGAAGAGAAGCTCGCCGCGGAAGACCTCGATGCCGGTCCAGAGGACCGCCGACGTAAGAACCAGCGGAACCCGCGGAAGGCGGCTGCGCACCCACGCCAGCAGCCCCACAAAGATCCCCGCGTACGAGCACATCACCATGGCCCCGGGGATGTACCCGGGCGCGGTGACCGCGATAAGCCACCGCTCCTCGTACAGCCACAGCGGCAGCGCCCCGATCGCCACCAGCACCGGCACACGCACCCGACGCCAGAGCCTCCGCCATCGGGAGCGTGGCCTCTCGAGCGGCGCTGCCCTCCCGGCCTCCTTCATGCCCAGCCAGATCAACGGCAGCGGCGCAGCGAAGACAAACGGCCACCAATAGACCGGTGGATACGCGACCGCCGTGAGGATGCCGTGGAGAAACCCGACGAGTATGACGGACCACCAGCGCAGGCCGCGGCCGGGATCACTTGCCGGCATAGTCGATGACCCGGGCGATCTCGCTGCGGAGGTCCGCGCGCGACACCACGCGGTCCACGAGCCCGGCCTGCAGCAGGAACTCAGAGCGCTGGAAGCCCTCGGGCAGTTCCTGGCGGATCGTCTGCTGGATCACCCGAGGCCCGGCGAAGCCGATCAGGGCCTTGGGCTCGGCGAGAATCACATCGCCCAGCATGGCGAAGCTGGCCGTGACGCCGCCGGTCGTGGGGTCGGTCAGGACGCTGATGAACAGGCCGCCGGCATCGTCGAAGCGGGCCAGAGCCGCGGAGGTCTTGGCCATCTGCATCAGCGACAAACCAGACTCCTGCATCCGGGCCCCGCCCGAGCAGCTGACGATCACCAGGGGCAGATCATTGGCGGTGGCGTGCTCGATCGCGCGGGTGATGGACTCCCCCACCACGCTGCCCATCGAGCCCATCATGAAGGTCAGGTCCAGGCAACAGAGCATCGCAGGGCGACCCTTGATGAACCCCTGTCCCGAAAGGATCGCATCCCGCTGCCCGCTCTTGACCTGCTCGGCCAGAAGACGATCGGCATAGGGCTTGAGGTCCTTGAACTCCAGGGGGTCCTTCGGCTCCAGGTTCGTGAACATCGCCTGGAACGAGCCTGGGTCCGTGAGCTGTTTGACGCGCTCGGTGGCGCCGATCCGGAAATGGTGTGTGCACTCGGGACAGACGTGGAGGTTGGCCTCCATCTGCTTGCGGTAGATCATCCGCTCGCACCCGGGGCACCGCAGCCAGAGCCCCTCCGGAATCGCGGCCTTGCGGACCGGCCGGAGTTCAGTCCACGTGCGGGGAGCCACTTGAGTCATGATCGGTTCTGTCCTTCGGCGGTGGCCCCCGAGGGCGGCCGGAGCCGGTGCCGATTCTTCACACGTTCGCGCGGGGCTGCATGAAAGTCTGCCGGAGAAGGCTCCGCTGGACGGTCTGCCACTGGACCGCCAGCCCGCCCTTCATCATCGACCAGAGGTCCTTGGTGGGTACACCATTCAGGGCACACCCCACCAAGCCCATCGCTACAGGTCGTAGGACGACGGCGATCGCCCCTTGGTCCGTCTTGGCCTTATCGAGCACCTTGGCCAGCCCATTCAGGATCCGCTCCTGCGCCTCCTCCACGGATTCCCCCTCGGGAACCTGGACCACGGAGGGGTCGTCCATCCATTGGCGGTAGGCGCGCGGGCATTTCTCCTCGAGCTCCTTGCAGCGGATGCCCTCCCAGAGCCCGAGGTCGATTTCAGCAAGGCACGGTACCGATTTCACCCGGGCCCCGGTGGCCGCGGCGATCTCGTCCGCCGTGGCAACGCTCGCCTCGTCCGGGCCGCAATAGACCGTCCCGATTCGCTCGCCCTGGAACTGACGTGCGATGTCGGCGACCGCCCGGCGTCCCCCCTCGCTCAGGGGGACATCCGTGTGGCCGGCGATCCGGCCGTCTCGTTCCCATTCAGTTTCGCCGGTGCGTACGAGCAGCAGGCGAATGTCGTTTGGCTTTCGCATAGATGTTGCCGGGATATCTCCCATCCCGGTCTGACCCTTGGGTCCTCTCCTGGGGCTTCCAAGCCCCGTACCCCTCGGGGCTCAATCGTAGCATCGGCGGGTGGACCCACCAAGGGCTGTGGATGAGTGCGCCGGCTAGTTTGTACGCACTTAGTTTGGTGCTCAGGCCGCGAGGTCTACCGCCCGAGGGCCCGAAGTTGTCCGATAACCCGAGCGCGGTCCCCCACTGGCACCCCGAAGATCGCCGAAGCAGCCACCAACACATCGCACCCGGCATCCCGGATGGCCGCGGCGTTCGTCGGGGCGATGCCCCCGTCCATCTGGAGCCTCTGAGCCGGGCCGAGTTCCCGGCTGACCCTCCGGGTCTTCTCAAGCACGTCCGATAAGAACTTCTGCCCGCTGAACCCGGGGTTCACGGACATGACCAGCACGAGGTCGAACGCTCCCACCACCGGGAGCACCCGCTCGACCGCCGTGGGTGGATTGATCGCGATCCCGGCCGTGCAACCCAGCGCGCGGCACTCCGAAGCCAGCCGCACGTGTTCCCGGTCATCCGCGATCTCAACGTGGAAGGTGAGGTGGTTGGCCCCAGCTTTGGCGAACGATTCGAAGTACCTGCCCGGGTCCGTCACCATGAGGTGCACGTCCAGGAAGGCCTCGGGCAGGGCCCGCCGCAGCCCGCGACACATGTCCGGTCCCATGGTCAGGTTCGGGACAAAGTGTCCGTCCATGACGTCGAGGTGCAGGAGGTCGGCGCCCGACTCGAGCACGCCGCGGCACTCCTCGCCCATGACCGCAAAGTCCGCCGAAAGGATGGAGGGGGCGATCAGCGGAAGACGGGTTGGCTGGGTGAACAGATTGGTCATTGCCGGGAGTCTAAGGAGACCATCCGGGTACCATCCTGCCCCGATTCCAGCAGGAGAGACCCAGCCGATGCCGGACTATGACGCTGCTCGCCGCTCCCTTGAAGCCGTCGGGCAGGATCACCTGCTCCGCTTTTACAACGAGCTTTCGCCGGCATCGCGGGACAGGCTCCTGAGCCAGATCGCAACGATCGACCTGGAGGCCCTTCCCCGGCTTATCGAGACCTACGTCAAGAAGAAGCCTCAGCCACCGGCCGTGGCGGATCTGGAGCCCGCCCCGTACTACCCCAACAACCCCGCCTCGAGGACCCGACCCTGGGACCGCCCGCGATACCGGGCAATCGGCGAGGACCTGCTCCGCCGCGGGAAAGTGGCCGCGTTCACGGTCGCCGGGGGGCAGGGCACGCGCCTGGGTTTTGACGGTCCCAAGGGCATGTACCCGGCGGGGGCCGTGTCGGGGAAGCCCCTGTTCCAGCTCTTTGCCGAGGGGCTGCTCGCGGCCGGCCGCAAGTATGGCCGGGCGGTCCCCTGGTACATCATGACCAGCCCGCTGAATCATGCGGCGACGGTTGCATACTTCGAAAGCCAGAAGTACTTCGGGCTCGACCGGCGCGATGTCGTCTTCTTTCCGCAGGGGGTGATACCGTCGCTGGAGATGGGGACCGGCCGGATGCTGCTCGCTGAGAAGGACGAGGTCGCGACCAATCCCGACGGCCACGGTGGGGCCATCCGCGCCCTGCACCTCTCCGGCGCAGTCGCGGATATGCGTAAGCGCGGCGTCGAGCAGGTCAGCTACTTCCAGGTGGATAACCCCCTGGTGAAGGCGGTGGACCCGGTCTTCCTCGGATTGCACGCGGCCGCGCCCGACTCCTCCGGCGAGATGTCGAGCAAGATGATCCCCAAGGCCTACCCGGAGGAGAAGGTCGGAGTCTTCTGCGCGGTGGACGGGCGGGTGGAGGTCGTCGAGTACTCCGACCTGCCGGCATCGCTCGCGAAGGAGACGCTGCCCGACGGCTCGCTGAAGTTCATCGCGGGCTCCATCGCGGTGCACATCATCAGCGTCGAGTTCATCGAGCGGCTGGCGACCGACCCCACGTTCGAGCTCCCCTTCCACCGCGCGGAGAAGAAGGTCCCGTTCGTGGACCTCGTTAGCGGCCGGACGATCGAGCCCGACAAGCCCAACGCCGTGAAGCTGGAGAAGTTCATCTTCGATGCGCTGCCGCTGTGCCGCCAGTCGCTCGTCTACGAGACCGACCGCGTCGAGGAGTTCGCCCCGATCAAGAACGCCAGCGGCGCCGACAGCGTGGAAAGCAGCCGCGAGCTCCAGACCGAGCGGGCGGCACGCTGGCTCGAGAGCGCCGGCGTCCGCATCCCGCGCAGCGCCGACAACAAGCCCGACTGCGTGCTCGAGATCGCCCCGCTGACGGCGCTCGATCCCGAAGACCTGAGGGCCCGGACGCTACCGCCGGTCGCCCGCGGGGACCGCCTCGTCCTCTGACGCGGCCGGCCGCTTCTTGGCCGCGCGATTCTTCTGCTTGCGGGCCTGCTCGAGCTGCTTCTCCATCATCGTCCCGATCATGGTTCGGAACTGGGTGAAGTCGCGCACGGTCATGCCGGCCGATCCCGCGTCGGATTCCATCGCGGTGTGCCAGACATCGCCGGCGGGCCGGTACCCGAGCTCCCGCACCAGCGCGGTCTCGATCGCGGGCAGGTGCCCCGCGCCGTAGATGACGGCGATCGTCCCGGGCGGGTCTTCGGAGTCCACCAGCCGCCGGAGGTCGAGCAGCACGACCTCGTTGCGGTCATCGAGAATCACCCGCATCATTGCCCCCATGCCGCCCGGCGCCGCATCCATCAGCTGATCGGCCATCGAGATCATCTCGATCATCATGATGCGCAGCTTGGCCTGGTCCTCGGGGCGGGCCGAGAGCATGTTCAGCACGAACCCGACGAGCTTGGAGCCCAGCGAATCGCCGGAGAGCATGCTGAAGAGCCCGCTGTCGTCCGCGCCCGCGCGCTCGAGCCGCGCCTGGACCTGGTCGATCGAGAGGTCGCTGTTCCGCCAGTTAGGCTTGTTGTGGTCCATCGCGTCGAGCTGGAACACGACGCCCAGCGCCCCGGCCAGCTTCGACTGCAAGCCGTCGCCCCGGTCGCCGGTCTCCGCCCGGGATAGCTTCTTCTGGTCGCTGTAGCGGATGTCGGCATCGCCGCCATCGCCCCCGGGCTGGTTGTCAGCGCCGAGGCTGTAGACGTCGAACCCCTTCTCCCGCGCCTCGAAGATGAGCGGATTGCCCCACGCGTCCATGACGCCGACCTTCAGCAGGTCGGCAATCCGACGCTCGGCGCCCTCGCGCAGTTGCTTCATCGAGGTCGGGTAGCCGTCGTGCTCGGCCCGGTAGCGTTCCGCGGCCATCGCCACCAGCCGCACGCGCCGGCCGGTGAGCCTGGCCTTCTGCTCGTTTGTGGCCGCCCGCTCGAGGTCCAGCGCCGGGTCGCCCGAGCCCGGCGGCTTCACCCCTTCGAAGAGCACCATATCCTGGGCGTCCAGAAACTCCTGAAGCCCCGCGTAGAACTCGGGCCGGGCGATGTGCACCGCGCCCGCCAGGTAGATTGTCGGCAGCCCCTCGCGCGGCGGCGCAAACTCACGGACCGCCATCTGCAGGGCGACCTTATCGGGCGACTCGGAGTGCACGCGCTGGTACGGCTCGGGCTTGTGCGCCTCCGAGACGGCCCGCGACGATGCCGGCGGCTCGGGCTGGATCCCCGCCGCGATCGGCATCAGGCCAAGGACGGGAACGAGCGCGGCAAGGAGACGGGTTCGGTTCATGCTGATCCTCGTACGTTGCCGCCCCCGCCGTGGTGACGGTCGGGAGAACAAATTCATGCTCACCGCGGCCGCGCCCCGCCGTTCCCGCCCGCCAACGGGGACAAACCGCGCCGGCCGCAAACCGGGGCCGGCGAACCCCAACAATACGGCACGTTGCCCCTCGACCTCTCCCAGCTCGGCCAGCATCTCCGCCGCGCCCGCCGGCGTCGCGTCCGGCTCGGCATCGTCGGACTCTCCCAGGCGGGCAAGACGGCCTTCACCACCGCCCTCATAAACCACCTCCGCCGCCACGACCCCCGCCGGCTCCCGCTGGGCAACGGCGCGGTCACGCTCGACTGGGTCGCCACGCTGCCCCTCCACGACGGGCTCCCCGCCTTCCCCTACGAGCAGTGCCGCGACATGCTCGGTCTCGAGCGCCGCTGGCCGAAGAAGACCGTCGCCACCAGCGAGTACCGCTGCCTCATCGAACGCTCCGACCGCCCCGCCCTGAGCCTCGACGTCGACCTCCTGGATTTCCCGGGGGAGCGCATGGCCGACATGTCGATGGCCGGCCGCGGCTACGACGCGTGGTCCGGGGCGGTGCTCGAGCTCCTGGGGACCGTCCCCGAGTACCGCGCGCACGCGGAGGAATACCTGGAGCTCGCCTCCCGCGGCGGCCCGGCCGAGGACCTCCTGGCCTCCTACCGCCAGCTCCTGGCCCGGTGCATCGGGGCCTACCTGCCGGTCGTCACACCCTCCTCGTTCCTGGTCGATCCGTCCGGCGACTACGTCGACATGGAACGCTACCAGCGCGAGGGCGCCGGCTACCTCGAGCGCGAACGCTTCATCGGCCTCGACGCCGCCCGCCAGTTCGCGCCGCTCCCTCCCGCGGTCCGCGGCACGCACGCGGAGACGTACCGCGCGTTCGACGCCCACTACCGCGCCTACCGCGACTCGGTCGTCACGCCCCTGGCCGGCTGGCTCGGCTCCTGCACCGAGCTGGCGATCCTCGTCGATGTCGCCCAGCTCCTCTCCGGCGGAACCGGGTACATCAACGGCACCAAGCGCACGCTCTCCTTCCTTCTCTCCCACCTCGACCTGGGCCAGAGCCCGTGGCGCGCCCTGGCCGGGAACCTCGCCCGCTTCCTCACGCTCGAGCGCATCCGCCTGCGCGGCGTCAAGCGCATCGCCTTCATCGCCACCAAGGCCGACCGCATCCACGCCGCCGACCACCCGCGCCTCGAGCACCTCCTCCGCGACCTCATCCCCGACGCGGTGAAGGATGCCGCCTTCCACGCCGGCCTGAAGCACGCGGCCTTCGTCGCCGCCGCCGTCAACTCGGCCACCAGCCTCGACCCGCCGCTCCTCCAGGCCCGCATCGCCGGGCAGGAGGGGGA